>JBBRUB010000246.1:0-5944 GCA_038248175.1 Cytophagales bacterium
GGTTCAAGGACTTCAGTGTGTAGCATCGAAACTGTTCTTTAGGCGTGTTGAAAATCGTGCTACAAAACGAAAGGGTCGTATTGTCCAGCCACCGTGCCTGCAACGCGGCTTCCCTGATTTTTTCCAGCCCGTAATACCGCTTGATTTCCCGCCACTCCTCCAGCGTACCGCGTTCCAGTACCCGCTCGATAACGAAGCGAAAATTCTTATCCCACTGAATGGTATCGTAGTTCACGTCCCAGAACAGCGACGCGCGAAGGTCAGGTTTGGTGGCTGTTTCCATTATACACTTGCCCCGTCAGGCGCGTATCGTTTTCACAAAGTCACGGATGCCTTCGGGCGAGGGACCGTTCTGCTCCAGATGCCGGATAAACGCGCTACCGACGATGGCCCCGCTGGCGTATTCAGAAGCCGTATCAAACGTGTCGTGATTGTTGATGCCAAAGCCAATCAGGCACGGGTTTCGTAGGTTCATGGCCCTAATCCGCTCGAAATACGCCCGCATCGGCTCGCTGATGCCGGTTGTGGCCCCCGTAATGCTCGCCGACGAGACCATATAAATAAAGCCGTCCGATTCAGCGTCGACGTGACGGATGCGTTGTTCAGCGGTTTGGGGTGTAATCAGATTTACGTTCAGAATGCCGTACTTGCGGAAGGTGTCAGCGTATTCAGCGAGGAATAAATCGAGTGGTAAATCGGGCAGAATTACGCCATCGACGCCCACTTCGCGGCATTTCTGACAGAATGCTTCCACGCCAAACTGCAACACCGGATTGACATAGCCCATCAGCAAAATCGGTACTTTAAGACCTTCGGCGCGGCACCCGGCCAACTGCGCAAACAGCGTTTTGAGCGACATTCCGTTTCCCAACGCCCGGTTGTTACTCTGCTGAATAGTCTCGCCGTCAGCAATGGGGTCGGAGTACGGCATCCCGATTTCAACAATGTCCACGCCCGCCTGCTGCAAGCCGCGCAACACGGTAACGGTATCATTGAGATTGGGGAATCCTGCCGTAAAATAGACGTTCAGCAGCCGTTCGCTTTTCTGGGCAAACAGGTCGGTAATGCGGTTTTGGGTTAGTTCGGTAGTCATCAGAGGTATTTGGCATACGTACTCAAATCCTTGTCGCCCCGGCCCGATAAACAGACCACGACTACATCGTCGGGTTGCAGGTTCATCAGCGGCAGGGCGGCCAGCGCGTGAGCAGTTTCGATAGCGGGGATGATGCCTTCGAGTTTGCTGAGGTTAAACCCGGCCTGAATGGCATCGTCGTCGGTGATGGCGTAAAAATCGCCCCGGCCTGACTCGAACAGGTGCGCGTGTAGCGGCCCGATGCCCGGATAATCCAGCCCCGCCGAAATCGAGTAGGGTTCCGTAACCTGTCCGTCTTCGGTCTGCATCAGAATCGTGCGGCTCCCGTGCAACACGCCCGGCTTGCCAAGGGCGGTGGTAGCGGCAGAATGCCCCGACGTTACGCCCAGACCAGCAGCTTCAACGGCCACCAGCCGTACCGATGGCTCGTGCAGGTAATGGTAAAACGCCCCGGCTGCGTTGCTGCCGCCCCCTACGCAGGCTACCACGTAATCGGGATTTTCATGACCAGTTTTCGCGAACAACTGCTTCCTGATTTCTTCTGAAATGACCGACTGAAACCGCGCCACCATGTCGGGGTACGGGTGCGGACCCACCACCGAGCCGATGATGTAGTGCGTATCGACGGGGTTGTTAATCCAGTGGCGCATGGCCTCGTTGGTAGCGTCTTTGAGCGTTTGGCTGCCGCTCGTGGCGGGCCGTACCTCCGCGCCAAGCATCCGCATCCTATCGACATTGGGTTTTTGCCGCTCTATATCGACACTACCCATATAGACAATGCACTCCAGGCCCATCAGGGCGCAGACTGTTGCCGTGGCCACGCCATGCTGCCCCGCGCCGGTTTCGGCTACGATGCGTTTTTTGCCGAGCCGCTGCGCCACCAGAATCTGCCCGATGGTGTTGTTGATTTTGTGCGCCCCGGTATGGCAGAGGTCTTCACGCTTCAGATACACCGTAGCACCCACCTGCTCCGACAACCGTTTGGCCAGAAACAAGGGTGTTGGCCGCCCGGCGAAGTCTTCGAGCAGGTGCCAGAACTCGGCCTGAAAGCCGGGGTCAGCAATCATGCCGAGGTAGCTCTGCCGAAGTTCTTCGACATTGGGGTAAAGCATTTCGGGGATGAACGCGCCACCAAAGCGACCGTAAAACCCGGCGTCGTTCACCGAAAAAGATGTTTGTGGTTCGAGTATTGTTTGCATGATATTTAGTGCTTGACTAAGCGAAGGCCCAACGCGGGCAAATGGTCAAAATCGCCATCGGTGGTGTGGAGTTCCATGTCCAGATACAAAGCAATAGCCACTATCCAGATATCATTTTTACCCATGTTTCGGGCAGACGTTTTCAAAAGTGCTGGTTGAAATTTACCCTGACTAAACGCATCAACTTCGGCGTAAATAGGAATAATATCTCGCTCAATGTCAGCAATGGGGTATCGGTCCGTCAGATATCGCATGAAACGAATCTTCTGAAACCCCTAATCATTTTTTAGCGAAAATGCTTCCAGTTCGGCAACAGTAATGATTGGAATGACGGCTTTTGTGGGTAGCAAGGGCTGTTTTCTTGTATGACCAATCAGCAGATTTGTGTCGTAAATCATGCGTTACCCTGCTCTTCTGCCAAGATCTCGTCCATCCGTCGATTTTCTTCCTCAGTGAACTCGGGGAATTTAAGTAAAAATGGCTCTGTGACGGCTGTTGTTTCCAGAAATCCCTCTACGCCCCAACGTTTTATATCGCTTGGCTTATAGACGTTTAGTTGCCCCTTTTTCATGGGTGGAATCTCATCTTCAACTGTTTTTGTCGTTTCCATATTCCTCCTTTTTTTATCTGATTAACGCATTCAAAATGCTGGATAGTTGCCGCTTACGCTTCCTCTTCTTCCTCAACGGGCCGCAGCCGGGCAATCAGTTCTTTTAGTTTTTCAACGTCTTTTACGCCCGGCGAAGTTTCGACCTGACTGTTTACATCCACGCCGTAGAGTTTCATCTCTTTGAGCTGCTCCAGTTGGTCGAGATTATGCAGACCAATACCGCCACTGATGAAAAACGGCTTTTCATCGTCGTAGTTCCGCATAACGCCCCAGTCGAACGAGGTGCCGTTGCCGCCGGGTTGGTCGCCTTTGGCGTCGAACAGGAAAAAATCGCAGTGGGCTTTAAAATTGTTGAGCATCGAGAAATTGAACGACTCATCGACCCGGAACGCTTTGATCAGGCTGATACCCCGGTTGCGCAGACTCCGGCAAAAATCGGGCGTTTCGGTGCCGTGAAGCTGCACGTACTGAAAATCGTACTTCTTCACCGCCCGCAAAATATAATCCGGACTGGCATTGACAAACACGCCCACTTTCTGAATCGAACGCGGCAACCCTTTTACTACCTCTTCATCCAGCACATCGCCTACGAAGCGGGGGGATTGGTCGTAGAAAATAAACCCGATAAAGTCGGGGCCGAGAGCGGCAACATCCCGCAGGTTATCGGCATCGCGCATACCGCATACTTTAATTTTCATGGCCAAAACAAGTTAGATGGGTACAGCAGTCAGTTGTTTGTAATGCGTAACCAGCGTGGCTAACGCCCCCGCCGGGTCTTGTGTCTTCATAAACGCTTCGCCAATCAGAAACCCGTCGAATCCGGCCCTAAACAGCATCTGCATCGTTTTTGCGTCGTGCAAACCACTTTCGGTAATCTTAGCAAACGAGTCAGGAATACGTTCTACGAGGTCCAGCGAGGTGTCAATGCGGGTCTCAAATGTGTGCAGGTTACGGTTGTTCACACCCACCAAATCGACGCAGGCATTCAGCGAGCGGTCAAGCTCGTCGGCATCGTGTACTTCGAGTAACACCTGTAAGCCCAGATCCTGCGCCTGTTCGCTCAACAACTTTATTTCTTCCGATGAGAGACAGGCGGCAATCAGCAGTACCAAATCGGCACCCCAGGCTTTGGCTTCGAGGAGTTGGTACTGGTCAATTACAAAGTCTTTACGCAAAATGGGCGTGCCGGGATTGGCCAGGCGGGTGGCCTGTAAATCGGCGGGGGTTCCGCCAAAAAACGGCTCGTCGGTTAGGATGCTCAGCACGGCGGCACCGGCCTGTACGTAGCCGCGCGTAGTTTCGGCCACGTCGGCGGTGCCGTTGATGAGTCCTCTGGAGGGCGATTTGCGCTTGAATTCGGCAATGATTCCTGTGGAGTTGAAGTCCTGCACGGCATCCCGCGCGGAGAGTACGGGTCGTTTGAAATCCGGCATCTGTTGCAGCACCGCCGTGGGCGTTTCAGCTTTTCGCTGTTCAACTTCAAGCCGTTTTTGGGCAACTATTTCGTCAAGAATGGTCATTCTATTTTTTTGTTTTTGTCATTCCGAAGAATGGGGAATCTCGTTGTAGCAATAGACCCACCAATTGCAACGAGATTCCTCATTCTTCGGAATGACAAACTCCAGTTACAAAAACGCTACGCTACTAATGTCTCAAACGCCTTCTTCGCCCGGCCACTTTCCAGCGATTCCCGCGCAATCAATACAGCATCTTCTCGGGTGGTGGCTTTACCCGCCGTGAGCAACGCCATCGCCGAGTTAGCCAGTACCGCCTGATTCTGCGCCGTTGTTCCCCGATTGTCGAGCACGTCGAGAAACAACTGCGCCGATTCGTCCAGCGTCCGGCCACCAGCCAGCGACTCGGCGGTTTGCTGACTCAGACCCAGACTGCCCGGTTCCAACACCTGCTCACTATCATTACTAATGGCTTTGAACGGACCCGTCAGCGAAATTTCGTCGTAACCATCCAGCGCGTGCAGGATCGTAAACCGCTTGTCTGTCTGCTGATAAAGGTAGGCATAAAGGCGGGCCAATTCAAGGCTATAGACACCCACAAGCTGTTTCTGCGGCTTCGCGGGGTTTACCATTGGCCCCAGCACGTTGAAAAACGTTTTCACGCCCAGCTCTTTCCGAATCGGACCCACGTTCTTCATGGCGGGGTGAAACAACGGCGCGTGCAAAAAGCAGATACCCGCCGTTTCGATTTTACGTTCCAGCTCGCCCACGTCGTTTGTGAACCGATGGCCCAGCCGCTCCATTACGGTCGAAGAACCCACCAGCGACGATACGCCGTGATTGCCGTGTTTGGCCACGCGCTGCCCGGCACCCGCCACCACAAAGGCCGAGAGGGTCGAGATATTGAACGTGTCTTTGCCATCGCCCCCGGTACCACACAGGTCCATCGGGTCGTAGGCCGCCAAATCGACAGGCAGGCAGAGTTCGAGCATCGCATCGCGGAAACCTTCGAGTTCTTCCACCCGCAGACTGCGCATCATGTAAACCGTCAGGAACGAGGCAATCTGCGCGGAGTTGTACTGATTTTGCGCGATGCCCATCAGCGTCTCTTTCGCCTGGTCTTTGGTCAGCGATTTGTATTCAAAAAGGTGATTCAGGATTTCTTTCATGGGTGTTGTTTATGTGATGTAGAGACGCATAATTGCGTCTCACCGCCGGATGGTTTTTGCTGACGCGAGTGAGACGCGAGGTGTCGCGTCTCTACAAACGCAACCAATTCTCGATCATTTTCACGCCGTTCTCCGTTAATACCGATTCGGGGTGGAATTGCAATCCGCGCACGTCGTAGCGGACGTGCGACAGGGCCATGACACGACCGTTTTCATCGACTGCCGTAACGCGCAGAGCATCGGGAATGCTGGCAGGAACAACGGTCCAGGAATGGTAACGGCCCACGGTCAGTTCGTTGGGGATGCCCGCGAAAAGCCGTTCACTGCGGTCGGTGACGGTGGCGCGGTGCGCTACGCCGTGCAGCACGTCGCCGAGGTTTTCAAGGGTAGCCCCGTAGACTTCGCCGATGCCCTGATGA
>JBBRUB010000247.1:0-5926 GCA_038248175.1 Cytophagales bacterium
TGGGAAGCCCTCGACCTGGCCGAAGACCGGGGCCTGTTCTCCGGTATGCTGCACGATCTGGACATTCCGTACCCCAAATTCGGCACCGTCCGCGAAGCCGAAGCAGCCATTGAACTCTCGCGCGAACTGGGCTTTCCGCTGCTGGTACGGCCAAGCTACGTACTGGGCGGGCAGAGCATGAAAATCGTGATTAACGAGCAGGAACTGGAAACCCACGTGATGAAAATCATGCAGGACATTCCCGACAACAACATTCTCCTCGATCATTTCTTGGAGAATGCCATCGAAGCCGAAGCCGACGCCATCTGCGACGGCGAAGACGTGTATATCATCGGTATTATGGAGCATATCGAACCGGCGGGCGTCCACTCCGGCGATTCATACGCCCTACTGCCCCCATTTGACCTGAGTGAAGTCGTAATCCAGAAAATCGAGGAATACACCAAGAAGATTGCCGTTGCGCTGCGTACAGTGGGGTTAATCAACATTCAGTTCGCCATCAAAGACGAGCAGGTTTACGTCATTGAGGCCAATCCCCGCGCCAGCCGCACCGTACCGTTCATCTGCAAAGCGTATCAGGAGCCGTATGTCAACTACGCCACGAAGGTGATGCTGGGCGACAAAAAGGTAAAGGATTTCGATTTCAAGCCCGTCAAAAAAGGCTTCGCCATCAAGATTCCGGTGTTCTCGTTCAACAAATTCCCCAACGTAAATAAGGAACTCGGCCCCGAAATGAAATCGACTGGCGAAGGCATCTACTTCATTGATGACCTGACGGACGATTTCTTCCTGAAAGTGTATTCTGAGCGGAATCTGTACCTGAGCCGGTAGGCATGTCTTCTTAACAAACACGAATGGCTACCCTCGAAAACCTATCTAAAAACTATGCTACGCTGACTCAGGAGATAGAGTCTGGGCAAATCAAAATTCCTCAGTTTCAACGTAATTTCGTCTGGGAAAAAGCGCAGTCAGCACAGTTATTGGACAGTATGCTGAAAGGTTATCCTATCGGTACGTTCATCTTTTGGCGGACAGATGGTGAACTACGAGCTGTTCGGAATATAGGCAACATTGTGTTGCCCGTTCAGGGACAGAACGAGTTTGTCAACTATGTTTTAGATGGACAGCAGCGGATTACGTCTTTTTTCGCGGCTGTCAAAGGGTCTCAGGTTGACCGGGACCGAAAGCGGGTCGATGACTTTTCTTCCATTTACGTGGATTTGGCTGCTGATAGCGACACGGAAATTGTAACCGCCGACCTGACCGACCGCAACATTGCGACCTGCATAAAAGTGACCGATCTGATGACTAACAATTATCGAAAACGGTTACTGGAGATCGCCGAAGAATACCACGACAGAGTTGACGAATACCGGATGCTGTTGCTGGGTTATCAGTTCAATATTATCCTGCTTAAAAATGCGTCCATTTCGGTAGCTACCGAGGTATTCACCCGCCTTAATGTAGGCGGTAAAGCATTATCTCTGTTTGAGATAATGGTGGCTAAAACGTACAGAGCTTCTGGGCCGGGTGAACTGGAGTCAGAAAATTTTGATTTGGCGGTTCGATACGAAGAACTGATAAGTGAACTCAGATCAGTTCAGTACGACACGCTGGCTCCGGCAACGGTATTACAGGCAGTAGCCATGCTTGCCGTTGGCGGGTGTACGCGCAAGCAGATTCTGGAGATCCCAAAGAATGACTTTATCGGTACCTGGCCCCGTGCAGTAAAAAGCCTGAAATTGGCCATCGACTTTCTACGTGACTATGGGGTTCAAGTTTCTCATTTGCTACCTTACAATGCCCTTCTGGTCCCTTTGGCTTATTTCTTCGACCGGCATCCGGCCAGACCGTCGGGCGATATGCTACGTCGAATTGAAGATTTCTTCTGGCGTTGTTCGTTGGGTAGTCGGTATTCATCGGCAGTAGAAAATAAGCTGGCTAACGACGTTGAAAAAATCGAACGAATTTTGCAACATCAACAACCCCGGTACGAGTGGACGATTGACGTATCACCATCGGGCATTGCCCGGGAAGGTTGGTTCAGCGCAAGCCGTAGTTATGTCAAAGCTATTTTGTGCCTGTTGGCCAAACAACACCCGCGTTCATTGAAGACAAACCTTACAGTCAGAATCGACAACGCCTGGTTAAGTGTATCTTCGTCAAAGAATTATCACCACTTCTTTCCGAAAGCATTCTTAAAAAAGCAAAATCCGTCACTTGACGGATGGCGTATCAACCACATTGCCAACATAACCATCGTTGATGACTATCTGAACAAGCAGGACATTCGGGCAAAATCGCCCGCCCGGTACATCGGAGAATTCGCGGCTGATAATCCAGCCATGAACCAAACATTGGCAACGCACCTGATCGGTGATCCGGTTGAGTTTGGTATTGATTCCAATGACTACGAGCGTTTTTTCAATGCCCGAATTGCCCGAATATCGGAACTGCTCTCTCAGTTACTCATTGAACAGGAAACAGAAAATCAGATTCAGGTAGATGAGCCTGTACCCACTGAGTTGGAAATGATGGAAGACGATTTATAATGTGCTCGCCATCAAGATTCCGGTGTTCTCGTTCAACGAATTCCCCAACGTAAACAAGGAACCCGGTCGCAACGGCGCACCGCCCAAAACGAAATCGACCGGCGAAGGCATCTACTGGTGCGCCAGCCCGGTTCATTGAAGTCTATATTCAGGCCACTGAGCAATAGTCAGTAGCAGGTAGAGTTGACTGGAATGATAAGAACGGGCTACTTCGACAGCCCGTTTTTTTGTAGTATTGTGCATACGACCTCCAACGAAGGCGACACAGTACTGGACCCATTTCTTGGCTCCGGAACAACGGCAGTCTGCAAAATTTGGCGTTGGCTCAACCTTTCTGCCGGGTCATTTTAAAGGATATACCCTGAAGCTGAACCCACTCGATGGCGTTTATTATTGCGATATGCGCCCAAACATGAAAACTGAGCCAATTCTGAAAGACCACATCAAATCGCTCGACCATCTGCTTTGCAATGATATCTGGCATTTCCTGAAACATACCGATTGAGGTGCCGATTGAGGTGGAATCTGAGCAAGACAACGAAAAATAGCAAACTCTTTCAATCACCAAAGCCGCCCGGATACGTATCCGGGCGGCTTTGGTGATTGCGCTCAATACTAAACTCAGTAGCCCGGATTTTGGGGGGCCAGGTTGGGGTTAATGGCCAGCTCGGTGGCGGGTAGTGGCATCAGGTAGTCGCGGTTAGCGTTGAAGGCGGAGCGGGGTTCCAGTGCGTTAGGGCCTTTGAACACCACGTCGCCCAGTTTCCGGCGTTTGATGTCGTACCAGCGTTTGAACTCGAAAGCCAGTTCCAGCCGCCGGTCTTCCAGCACGAGGTCAATGAAGTCCTGCTTGCTGATGGTGGTGGGTACGTTTGTGGGAAAGGCGTTCAGCTTACCAGCCGCATTGCGGGCGCGGGTTCTGACCTGATTGAGGTATCCAACGGCTTCGGCATTGGGGCCGGTTGTTTCGGCCAGGCTCTCGGCAGCAATGAGCAGGACTTCGGCATACCGCATATCGTTATAGTTTTGGTCAGAATAGCGGGCACCTGCCCCGGCATTGCCCGGAAACCGGCGCCACTTATCGATGTGTGGCCGAGGATCGGGAAAACCTGTGTAGGGAACAACCCGGCTACCCAGTACCAGCGTGTCCTGAAAGCTTACCTTTTTGCGGTAGTCGCGGCTGTCCCAGGTGCTGTACACGCGCAGAGACGGTACCAGCACGCCAAAGCCCCCTACTTCGGGCAGGCGGTTGCCCATCATGGTAGCCATCAGGTCGTCGTTGTAATTGCCCTGACTAATGTTGCCCAGAAAGTCGGCGGCAAAGATGGTTTCTTTAATGGCATCGGCTTTGTCGGCCCGGAACAAATCCTGATAGTCCGTTTCGAGTCGGTAGCCAAATTTGTCACGGTTGTCAATGACGAATTTGGCTTCGGTGTATGCCTTCGCGAAGTTTCCCTGTGTCATATAGACGGATGCCAGATACGATGCGGCCGTACCCTTGGTGGGGCGGCTGCGCACGTCGTTGGGCTGCTTGTCGGGCAACCACTGCCTGGCAAATTCCAGATCGGCAACGATTTTTGTGTAGATATCAGCTTCCGACGATTTTTTGATGGTCTTCACGCTTTCGGGGTCACTTACGAAACCTTCGATGTAGGGAAGCCCGCCAAAGCAGCGCACCAGGTGGTAGTAGCTGAAGGCCCGCACAAACTTAGCTTCGGCAATAAGCGGGTTAATCTCGGCTTCGGGCAGGCCGAGACTTTGCCCCCCGGCTTCGGCGGAGTTGGCCGCGCTGATAACCTGAAACCAGATAGGCCAGAACCGCGCCACCATCCCGTTCTGGGCATCCATGGTGAAGTCGTTCACCTGAATCCGTTCGGCTGCGGTACCCCGGTTGCCAATGTCAACCATGTCGCTGCGAAGCATAAGGGCCGACAGGAACTGCCGCCCAAACAGCGGCTCGGAGGCAATGGAACTGTAGGCCCCGAAAATGCCGCTTTCAACGTCTTTTTTGGTTTTGTAGAAACCTGACGGCGAGAGCAGCCCTACCGGGTTTTCGGTCAAATCGGCACAGGAAAGGGTAAGACCAGCCAGTGCGCTTACAACCAGTATGTTAAGACTATTTTTCATGTTTTTGTTCGCGTTTAGAAGCCAATGTTAAGCCCAACTGTGTACGATTTGGCGTTGGGGTAACTACCGTAGTCAAGTCCCAGATTTCGGTTGGAACCGCTGCCGCTGCCGCCCGAGTTGTAGTTCACTTCGGGGTCGTAGCCGGGGTATTTAGTAAACGTCAGGATGTTCTGCGCACTGGCATACAACCGTACTTTGCTGATACGAACGTTTTTGAGCAGACTCGTAGGCAGGTTATAGCCGATAGCCAGGTTCTTGAGCCGGGCGTAACTACCGTCGTATATCCAGCGGGTCGATACGCGCTGCGACCGGCTGATAGACCGCACCGGTACATCGGTGTTCGTATTGGTCGGTGTCCAGCGGTCAAGTGCCCGAATCGTGGAGTTATAGGGGCTACCCATCGACTCGATTTCGAGCAGCGTGAAACTCAGTAAATCATTCCCCTGCGAGCCTTGAAAGAAGATATTCAGATCGAAGTTTTTGTAGCGAAAATCACTGTTGATGCCCCAGATGAAATTTGGATTGGGATTACCAACAACCTGCCGGTCATCGGCGTTTAGCAGGCCGTCGGGTTCGCCGGTCAGTTTACCAGCCGCGTCTTTTTTGCCGTTGATGTCGCGGTATTTTTCACCCCCCAGAATCCGTTCGAAACCCCCGCCGGGCAGAAACGCATCGCCGGTTTGGTACACGCCATCATAGACCCAGCCCCAGAAACTACCCACGGGCTGGCCTACGCGCAGAATCTGGGTATTGCCCAGGCCAATCATATGGCCGGGGCCGGCACTGTACTGAATATCGGCCCCGTCGGGTAGTTCCAGCACGTTATTCCGGTTGGCCGAGGCATTGACATCGAGACTCCACTGGAACGCACCGGTCAGGATTTTCGAGTTCAGCGCCACTTCAATGCCCTTGTTACCCACTTTACCGATGTTCTTCAACTGGGTCTGAAAGCCCGAATACTGCGGCAGCGGCACGCTGAAAAGCAGGTTGCTCGTTACCCGGTTGTAGTAATCGATGGTCAGGTTGAAGCGGTTGTTGAGAAAACTAATATCGGTACCGATGTCGAACTGACTAGTGGTTTCCCAGGTCAGGTTGTCGTTAGCCACGGTGGTGGGCCGAACAGCGTTGACCTGCCGGCCATTGATAACGGCTAAGGTCGAGGAGAACCGCGCCAACGTCTGATACGGGCTAATAGCCTGGTTGCCTGTCAGGCCGTAGCTGGTTCTGATTTTCCAGGAATTCAGGAA
>JBBRUB010000248.1:0-5890 GCA_038248175.1 Cytophagales bacterium
GTTGCATAGGTGCTGGGACCCCCAACAACGCTATTGAGAGCAATGCCGATAGTTTTCATGAGAAATTCACCGGGTTAATGATCTCGCTACACAACGCTCGTGTATCTAAAAGTAAAGCTTGCCGAAAACCGGCGGGCAAAGGCCACCGTTGTCAGCTTCTCGGCTTCGTAGGGCGGCAGGGGCCGGTTACCCACCACCGACATGTCGCCCCGCAGAATATTGTATAGCTGGGGTAGCTCGTCGATACTGGTATTGCGCAGGAATTTACCCAACCGGGTTACCCGCGGGTCTTCCTTAAACTTCATAAAAGTAGCTTTCGCCAGTCGGCTGCGCTGATACTGAACTTCGCAGATTTGCATATTATCCTGAAACAGCGGTCGCTGGCAGTCGGTATCTGCCAGCAGGCAGGTCTGACAACGCGGGTCGGGTTCCGGTTCGGCGGGGGCCGACTGGTAGATATTCTGCGATGCCATACTCGACAAAAGCGTGTCGGCGCCGGTACGCATGGTACGAAATTTGATCATGTCGAAGGGTTTGTAGCCCATGCCAATCCGCTTCGACCGGTAGAAAACCGGCCCTTTCGAATCCAGCCGAATCAGGACTGCCACGACCAGCAATACTGGCGACAGAATCAGCAGAGCCGAACCCGACGTAATAACGTCGAATAGTCGCTTGGTAACGGGCAACCGGAGTTTCTTGACCCGTTCCAACTCCGTACGGGCGGCCATAAAAGCTTTTCTTTTCGTAAAATACGTCAGACGCCCCCGGAGCAGGGTCTCCTCATAATCAAGGGGAAAGACGTCGATGATGGGTTGTCCGATGGGCTGAACGCTGGTATCGGTAGCCGCTCCGTCGCAGAGCAGTATGGTGGCGAAAGCCTGCTGCATACGGTACATCTCAACGGCGTCGAGGAGTTTCATGCCCCCCAGTTCGTCGTTGATAATCAATATATCGATTGGCTCCGACTGCCGGAGGAAATTGAGCGCGTCGGCCCGGCTGGTGGCGGTTGTCAGGTGCAGTTGCTGATCGAACGCCTGCCTGAACACGGCTGACCGGGCGGAATCATTATCCACGTAAAGCACGCGAAAGTCAGCGACTTCAGGAGTTGGTTCGGTTAACATGGTTCGCAGAGAAAGTCACTTTCGAAATGGGTTCAACCGGGTCGAGTCGAAGCTTGACCGGAAGTTCTGACGCTCGCCGGTACGTCGAAGAAGTGCTTTGATTTTCGCAACGATTTCGAGTGGATTGAAGGGCTTAATCACGAAGTCGTCCGCCCCCTGCTCAATGCACCGCACTTTAAGGGTACTGTCGTCTAAACTCGACAAGACAATAATAGGTGTGTGGCGATACTGCGAACTACTACGTACCTGCGCAATCACTTCCTGACCATTGAGAACGGGCATGGTCAGGTCGGTCAGGATAATGTCGGGCTGGTTGCCGGCTTCAAGCCAGAGCATAGCCTCAACGCCGTTTGTACACGAGGTCAGATCAAATTCGGCACTCAGGGCGTGCTGGATAATCCGACGGATGAATATGTCGTCATCAATGTGCAAGACGTGGTAGCGATTATCCATAGTAACGGTAAGATTGTATTTAGTTAATGATTTATCAAAAATAGCAAATAGAGTATTATCAAAAAAATTATTTGGTGATATTAAATATAAATTTATTAGAAAATAACCTTGTCAGGCAATGTACAAATGGTATATTTGTTTAGTGAAATATCGCGAAAACGCGCCAAAGACGTTACAAAAAGGAACAATATTTGCTTATTAGTAAATGAAATGGGTAACTTTAAAAGCTGTTTGAGTTAGCGATTTGACGCTGAAAGAAGCAGACAAACAGGTTACGCGAAACAGCATGAGCATCTTTTGGAAATTGTCTATTCTTTCAGCCCGGCAGGCTGTTTATGCGCTGCGTGCCGCTTTTGGGCGTACAGATGGGAGGAGTCAACTGGCTGATGAAGAGAATAATGTAGATAAACTACAGCATGTTTTGACCCGCATTGACCAGTTCAACAACATGCATCCGAATTATGCCCGCCATGAGTACGGGGATTTGGCCGGGTATCTCCGGCGGCATTTGTCTGAAGAAGAATGGCAATTGTATTATTCAACTCCCCGGAAACGACCAGTACTGCAGACCACGTTTACCGGGCAGGAATACTGATTCGGTCCGTAACTCAATACAGCCCGTCGATAGACAGATACCGCTCGCCGGTATCATAGCAGAAGGTCAGAATTCGACTGCCTGTTGGTAATTCAGGTAATTTTTTGGCTACTGCCGCCAGCGATGCCCCCGACGAGATACCGATGAACGTACCTTCCTCCCGCGCTGACCGTCGGGCCATCTCGAATGCTTCGTCTTTGCTGACGGCAATGGTACCATCCACCACGCTCAGGTGTAAATTTTCGGGAACAAAGCCTGCGCCGATGCCCTGAATGGGGTGGGGGCCGGGCGCGCCACCGCCAATAACAGGCGAAAGTTCCGGCTCAACGGCATAAACTTTCAGGTTAGGAAAATGCTGTTTCAGTACTTCGGCCACGCCCGTAAGGTGGCCACCCGTACCCACGCCGGTAATCATGGCGTCAAAACCGTCGGGAAAATCGGTGAGAATTTCCTGCGCGGTGGTCTGAACGTGAATAGCAATGTTGGCAGGGTTCTCGAACTGCTGCGGCATCCAGGCACCGGGCGTCTGGGTTACGAGTTCTGCCGCGCGGTCAATGGCTCCTTTCATGCCCCCTTCGCGCGGAGTGAGGTCAAACTCGGCTCCGTAGGCGGCCATAATTTTGCGCCGTTCAATGCTCATCGACTCCGGCATGACCAGTATAATCCGGTAGCCTTTCACAGCCGCCACCATTGCCAGGCCAATACCGGTGTTGCCCGATGTGGGTTCGATAATTACGCTGTCGGCAGTGAGCAGGCCATCGGCTTCGGCGGCTTCGATCATGGCGAGTGCAATCCGGTCTTTGATGCTGCCGCCGGGGTTAGCCCGTTCCAGCTTGGTCCAGACGTCGTAGCCCGGAAACAGCCGATTAATGCGGACAGTGGGCGTATTGCCAATGGTATCGAGAATGGAGTTGGCTTTCATAAAAAGGGGGAGGGGGAAGAGCGAGAGAGCGAAAGTTGCTGACGCGTTAGTATTCGTGCGTCAGCAACTTTCGCTCTTTGGATTAGATGACGAAATTTATCGGTTCGCTTTCCAGCGATTTAATGCGGACTTCGGTCTGGTGCTGGTGATACACGAGCGAATGTGGTTCTACACTACCCGTGAGCCACACGTTGCCGCCAATGACCGAGTCGTGGCCCACTACGGTGCTGCCGCCCAGAATAGTGGCGTTGGCGTAGATAACTACGTTATTTTCGATGGTTGGGTGGCGTTTTTTTTGCGCCATCGACTTGGCCACGTAGGTTGCGCCGAGCGTGACGCCCTGATAGACTTTCACGTTGGTGCCAATGACGCAGGTTTCGCCAATGACCACGCCCGTGCCATGGTCAATGAAAAATGAGTTGCCGATTTTTGCGCCGGGGTGAATGTCGATTCCGGTTTGGCCGTGAGCATATTCGGTCAGCATCCGGGGCAGCAGTGGCACATTTTGTTGCAGCAACTGGTGGGCAATCCGATAGACGGCAATGGCGTAAAACCCCGGATACACCGCAATGACCTCTTCGAGTCCAACGGCAGCCGGGTCGTTGTCGGTAATGGCGTGGGCATCGAGCAGCAGCCGGTCGTAAATGGCGGGCAAGGCATCGAAAAAGCGTTCGGCAATGGCTTCCGCCGGTTCGGGTAGGTTGCCGGACAAGGGCGCGAACAGGCAAAGTAGCTGCTCGCTCAGCCGTTGGTAGGTTTCCTCAACATCGTGCGAAGCCGACTGGCAATCCTGCGTAACGGGAAACAGCAGCCGCATGAGCTGGTCAATGAACCGACTGGCGTCGGGTCGCGACGGTAGTTTATGGCGGTAGTGCTGCCGCTGGCTGAGCAGGTGATCGAGAAAGGCGTTGGTGGCAGTGGTCATGTGATGGGGATGGTGGCGGTTTGTCCCCTGATTTGGGGAGGTACTACACAGGCAGACTAATCGTTTTTAGTATATAGAAATCCGAAAAGGCTTTTTCCTGCCTGTTTCCCAAACAAAACACGGGCCACAAAGTTCGCTGGGGTTTCTGGATTCAGATTTGTAACAAACAACCCATACACATGTTTCAACTTCTTATGTTTACCAAAGCACTACCTGCGTTTCTCATCTCGCTGCTGGCTACCACAGGATTTTCGCTGTTTCTCACCCGCGCCTGCGAACGCAACACCGCCGATGCCGCTACCGTACCCGATTTAACCCAGGCTAACCCGAAGCCGGGTGTAACGGGTCTGCGGGTGGTAAACGCTTATCCGAACCTTAAATTCGAAGCACCCATCGAGTATACCTACGCTAACGACGGTACCAACCGTGTGTTTGTGGTAGAGCAGGCCGGACGCATCCGGGTGTTCGATAACAAAGCCGATGCCTCATCGGCAGCCACGTATCTCGACATACGCAACAGGGTGGCATACGGGGGCGAAATGGGGCTGCTTGGCCTGACCTTCGACCCTAAGTTTGCCCAAAACGGCTATTTCTATGTCAACTACACTAAAAACAGCCCGCGCGAAACGGTCGTGAGCCGCTTCAAAGCCAGTTCGGCCACTGCTACGTCGGTAGAGCCGGGGTCCGAAACCGTGCTGCTTAGGTTCAGTCAGCCCTATTCTAACCACAACGGCGGCAAAGTTCTGTTTGGCCCTGACGGGTATCTGTACATTGCCACCGGCGACGGCGGCAGCGGGGGCGACCCGCAAAACAATGGGCAGGACCGTACCACCTGGCTCGGTAAAATTCTGCGCATCGACGTAAACGGAACCGGTAAAGGCAACTATGGAATCCCCGCCGATAATCCGTACAACCGCAACAGCAACGGCTATCTCGAAGAAATCTACGCCTATGGTTTGCGCAATCCGTGGCGCATCAGTTTCGATCCTAAAGGTCAGCTTTGGGCGGGCGACGTGGGCCAGAACAAAATCGAGGAAATCGACATCATCAAAAAAGGCGGTAACTACGGCTGGCGGGTGAAAGAGGGCACTGCCGACTACAATGCCAAAGACAATACCGCTGCTGACTACATTGCCCCCATCTGGCAGTACAATCACAGCCGGGGCGATGTCTCGGTAACGGGCGGGATTGTTTACCGGGGTCAGTCGATACCTGCTCTGCGCAACAGATACGTATATGCCGACTATGCCAGCGGTCGTATCTGGGCCTTAACGCAAACGGGTAACAACACGGCCACCAACGAAGAACTGCTTTCGGGCACCGGGTCCATTTCGGCCTTTGGCGAAGACCAGCAGGGCGAACTGTATCTGTGCGATTTAGGTTCGGGCAAAATTCTGAAACTGGACGCAGCGAAGTAAACTCCGACGGGCCAATTAAAGACCCCCAACTGCACTCTGTAGCGATGCGGCTGGGGGTCTTATACTATGAAATCGGTGATGTTAAATAAACAGACTATGAAAATAGTAGTTTATTGTGAAGGTAGTTCTGCTGCTGGTCTCTAAGCTAATTCTAAGCCTTCTTTAAGCCTGCTCTTAGGCTGCACTTGCAATTTGCTCACGGTTCAGGAACTTCACACTGCACAGATGAACCAAAACCCCAACACAACACATGAAAACGAAACTAACTGCATTGTTGCTCACGGGACTGACCGGTGCTGCTCTGGCTCAGGCACCCGCTCCTGACGCAATTTCCCTGATGAACATGGGCCGTTTTGGCGAAGCCAAGCAAATGCTGACCCGTACTGCCCAGCAAACCCCAACCATGCAATCTACTTTCGCTGCTGGCTATGCGTACCTCCGTGCCGGTCAGCCCGA
>JBBRUB010000249.1:0-5884 GCA_038248175.1 Cytophagales bacterium
GATAGGTCAGCATTCTGTCTCTGTCAATCCAGACGGTGGCATGATTACGGGTATCTTTTTCAAAAACGTTCGGCACAAGCGGCATAACCTGCGCCCTCACGCTGGCCGGTGCCGCCAAGAACAGCCACAGCAATACTACGTAGTAACCCGGCGGTACAACGAATAAATGGTTTAGAAAGAGAGCAGGGTGCATGGATAGGTGGTGTGGATGCAGATGCCTGAACAGTAGGCATTTATAGGCAATATAGGGCAAAACGTATCCCGTTCGTAACGCCCGGCATGATTCTGCCCCGACCGGCAGCTAAAACCATGAATTTATGCTATTTATAGCACTACGGTCAAACCGGAACTTTGGCACGAAATCAATAGACAGGCAGTCCATTTACCGTCGAACAATCTGAATGGACTGCCTGCTGACTTGATTGAACCACCAGAAAATCAATCCATACCATGAAAATTAGAAAACGATTTATCACCAGTTGCGTCAGCTTATTGATTGTGGGGGTGTACCCGATGGCAGTTGCCCAAACCGCGTCCGAAGTGGCCTTACTCGCCGTTATGCAGGCTAAATCCGAGTCCTATTATTTTGAGGCCGATACCCAAAAATGGCAAACGTTCTGGGTTCAGGATGGCGGCAGCAGCCGGACTTTGCTGTCAAAGTTTGGGTATAGCAACCAGATTGGCTGGCCCGCGTTGACAGCCGAAGTCATAAAGAACAAACAGGAAGCGGGACGCTATCCGTCGGCCCGCATAACCTACGAAAACGTCCACGTTCGGCAGTCAGCGACGCTGGCGTTTGTGGAAGCCGACGAGCGGGTAAACCTGCCGGGTATTGACTCTGGGTCGGCTGTTCTCCACACCTACACCGTACTGGCCTACGAGGACAACCGCTGGAAAATTGCCAGTCAGGTGCGTATAGAGACGGGTTCGTTTGCTCCTACAGCGGATAACCGTGAGTACGAACTGAACACAATCGGCTACGAACTGCTCAGTGAAAAGCGGGTTGCCGAAGCAACCGATCTGTTTATGCTGAATGTAAAACTAAACCCGACTTCCTGGAATACGTATGACAGTCTCGGCGAAGCCTACGCACTGGCGGGCAACACGCAGCAGGCCATTACGCAGTACGAGAAATCGCTGGAACTGAATCCGAAAAACGAAGCCGGAAAGGAAGCGTTGGCGCGATTGAAGAAATAGCAATCCAGACGTATCACCTCTATTCCACCAAATCTATGAAAACACGTACCGCACTACTCCTGCTCATTTATATAGGCGGTTTCGGCGCGTTTGCGCAACCCGCATGGCCCAAAAAAGCGGACCGCACTTACCTGCTCGACAACTTCCGGCGGACCCGCGCTGAGGTCAATCAGGAAACGGACAGGTTGACCTCAGCACAGTGGCGTTTTCGCGAAACCTCCGGCCAATGGAACGTTGGTCAGGTGCTGGAACACCTCACGATGTGGGAGCTGATTACGCTGAGCGACGCCCGCTACGCGCTGTACCTGGGGCCAGACCCCGTGCTGGCCGCCCAATGCCGGTCTGACAGCGTAGTGGCTTCATTCATCTACGAAACTAACCCACACGTCTCCCCCGATTTTACCGTACCGATGGGCCTGACACCGGATCGCAACAACCTGACCATGTTCAACGAAAAGTGCGATCTGCTTCTCCGGCAGATTGAGCAGGCAGACGGCGATTTCGGGCAGTACGTCCGTGCGGGCAAGGACGGTAATCACCGCACGCTGGCGCAGCTGTACATCATCCAGTTTGGCCACGCTGACCGGCACCTGCGGCAAATCCGGCGCATCAAACAACACCCCGATTTCCCGAAACAGTAATGCGTTCATCTATCTATCCACACTTTTTTATCTATTCCCATGAAACAAACCACACGTACTCATTTCCGATTAAAGCAGCCCACCGGTTTATACCTCGGCATCCTGCTGCTCCTGCTGACGCTGCGGCTACCCGCCCAAACCATCACGACCGTGGTGGGTGGTGACGGTAGTCTGGGACTCGTCAGTGATGTGGCAATAGACGCTGCTGGTAATCTGTTCATTGCTGATTATGCCAGACATCGCATCCGCAAGGTCTCTTATGGGGGGGTTATCACCACCATTGCTGGTACGGGAACAGCAGGGTTTAGTGGCGATGGCGGCTTGGCAACCAATGCCATGCTGGATAATCCTACGGGTATTGCAGTAGATCGAGACGGAAACCTATTCATAGCTGACAGCTATAACCAGCGGATTCGCAAAGTAGGACCCGACGGTAACATCTCGACGGTGGCAGGCAGCGGCATACGTGCGTCCGGCTACACTGACATTGGCGACGGTGGTCCGGCAATCAATGCCAAACTGCAGTTCCCGGAGAGGGTAGCCATAGATGGAAACGGGAATCTTCTTATCTCTGACACAGGCGATGGCCTCATTCGTAAGGTGGCAGTTAACGGAATTATTACTACGGTAGCCGGTAATATTCCGTATGGTGGTGCGCCCGGCGGCTTCAGTGGCGATGGCGGGCTGGCTACCAGTGCCAGGCTAAATAGTCCAACCGGAATAACGGTAGATGCAGGTGGTAATCTGTTCGTGGCTGACAGGGTTAATGCCCGCATCCGGAAAATATCCACTGACGGTATCATCACGACGGTGGCGGGTGGCGGCTACATTGGAGGCTTTTCTGTCGGCTTTGGCGGTGATAATGGCTTGGCTATCAGTGCTATAATGAATGCACCTGATGGCGTAGCGGTAGATGGTAATGGAAACATTTTCATCGGTGACGAAAATAATATTCGAATCAGAAAAGTAGCCGCTGATGGTATCATCACCACCGTTGCCGGCACGGGAGTAATTGGCTTCAATGGCGACGGAGGGCTGGCCATCAATACCAATCTGAACCACCCTAAAGGCATAGGCTTAGACCCTGGTGGTAATCTGTTCATTGCCGACCGGAGTAATTTCCGTATCCGGCGCATGAGTGCGCCCGTGCCGCCCAGCAGTGTCAGTATCAGTCCGGCTAATCCGGTGGCGGTTTGTCCGGGAAGTCCGTTCAGCCTTTCGGCCACAGCCACAAACTTTACGCCCACGTCGTATGCCTGGAGCAGCCAGCCCGCCGGATTGGCCGGTACGGGACCCGCGCCCGTATTTACCGCGCCTGCCGTCAACAGCCCTACCGTTTACACACTCAACGTTGCCGCTACTAACGGCACCCTGAGCGCAACAGGCAGCGTTACGCTAACCGTCAACGTAGAAGCGTATCTGACCATCTCCCCGAACGATGGCCTCCTTACCCTGACGCACCAGACCCCAGTTCAACAGATTAGTGTTCAGAATTCGGTACTACCCGATTTACTGTGGTCAACCGGCGAGACGACGCCCGCTATTTCGGTAAGCGCGGGGGGGGTGTATTCGGTAACGGCAACTACTGCTGCCGGCTGCGCCATCAGCAAGTCAACAACGGTTATCGACCTGACAGGACCCGTAACGGGACCGGACTGTGGGTATCTGGTGTTGAACGGCGCGTCGGGACACGTGCAGATCAGCGATTTGGATGCGATTGATAGTGGCCCTTACCCCTTTCCCGTATTTGGCAGCATCAGTTTTCTGATCAAACCGAATTCATTCGTCGCCGGTATGACCCTTATAAGCACCGGCGACCCGGCCAACCCGAACGATGGGCTTTGGCTGGGCTTTGATCCGCAGGGTCGCCTGAGTCTGCGCATTGGCAACGCTACTGACGCCACGACCATCACCAGCAACGTACCGATCAGCACCAACTGGCAGCACATTGCCGCTATCTGGAATCAGGACGACAACACCCTCGAACTGTTTCACAATGGCATCCGGGTTGCCGACGGTATTTCGGGCGGGGGCGTTGGTGCTTTGTGGCCCGCTACCTACCGCACCGTCCGCATCGGCACCGATAAGATTACCGGGCAAACCTTCGATGGGCTGATCGACGACGTAGCGTTCTGGGATCAGAAACTGTATGACACCGATATTTCCTCACTCATTGTCAATGGCACCACCGGAACCGAAGAAAACCTCCGGGCCTACTACAATCTGAACCGCAGCGGGGAGGGCGCGGGCCTAACCGTTACCAATAATGCCGTGGCTACGGCGGGCCTGTACACGGGCATCACAGTCGGTACGGCAACGGCACCCCGGTTTGTGGACAGTAACTGCTCGTCGCCCGCCACCGTTGCCACTACGCCCCTGGTCAGTAACTCACTCTGCAAAGGCGCGCCTGTTTCGGTGTCGTTCACGGTGAGCGGTACGCTGAATACCGGCAACACATTCAGCGTACAACTGAGCGATGCCAACGGCAGTTTTGCCGGGTCGCCGAGGGTGATTGGTACGGCATCCGGCACGGCGGTCCGCACCATCCTGGCCACCCTGCCCGATCCGCTGGCGGCTGGTACCAGCTACCGGGTCCGGGTAGTGGCCAGTGATCCGGTTTTGACTGGAACCGACAACGGCGAAAATATTACGGTCTGGCAAAGGGCGGCCATTACGCAGCAGCCCGACAGCGGTTCGTCTGTTTGCGCGGGGGCGTCGGTGTCCATACCCGCCAGTGTAACGGGAAGCTATTACGCTACGCAGTGGTATTTCAGACCGCCCGGCCTTGGGTCAACGATACTGACGGGCCAGACAAGTCCCACGCTTACACTCAGTAATGTACAGGCTACCAACGCTGGTACGTACGAACTGTTTGTTAGCGGACCCTGTCAGAGTAACCTGTCCACGCCCTTCGTCCTGACCATTTCGTCTGGCGTCAGCATCACGGCGCAACCCGCGTCGGCCAGTAGCGGCTGCGCCAACACCCCCGTCAGCGTATCGGTGGGAGCGGCAGGAAGCGGGCTGACGTATCAGTGGTATAAAGGAGCCAATCCCATACCGTCGCAGACCACGGCGGTGCTTAGTTTCTCTTCGGCGCAGCCTGCCGACAACGGCACGTACTACGTGACGGTGACGGGCAGTTGCGGCAACCCGCAAACAAGTCAGTTCTTCGCGCTTACCATCAGCCCCCGTCCGGCAACACCCGCCCTAACGGGCGTGAGCCGGTTAATCAGCACGACCAGTGCAACGCCCCTCTCGCTGCTACCGTTTGTGCAGGCGTTGGCGGGTAACGTACTCAGTTTTTCGGGGGTGGGTGGCCTGCTTAATCCGGCAACAGCCAGCGTCAGTCTGACCGGCACGCAAAGTTTCTCTGTTACCCAGCTCAGTACCAGCGGTTGCATCAGTCCCGTTACGGTCTTTACCATTACGGTGCAGCAAAGCACTACGCCCCCGCCCGTAACCCCACCCAGTCAGGTTGTATGCCGAAGCAGTTCAGTCGTGCTGACGTCGTCCACTACGGGAGCCCACAATGAGTGGTATCGCAACGGCAAGACCCCTGCCCACAAACTGCCCGAAGTAGCTACTGCGTATCGCGGTACGAAAACCCAAAGTCTGACGCTGGTTAACGCTCAGGCTGAGGGTACGTTTTATTGCAAGGTGTTTGCGGCCAACGGCAGTTTCACCTGGACCGGGGCAGTTCTGGTTTATATCGACTTCAATTGCCCCGGAAAAGGAGCGCGGCAGGCGGCTTCTGACCTGGCAGAAGTACCTCTGTCGGTGGTACTGACACCCAATCCGGTCGTTGACGGGCAGTTGCAGGCCGTTGTTACAGGAGCCGACGATCAACCGCTTTCGGTACATATTCTTGGACTACGAGGGCAGGTCCTGAGCGAGCAGCGATGGCCAGCAGCCGAAGTCAGGCAACGTATCGACTGGAATATCACATCCATGCCCGTGGGTCAGTATCTGTTGCGGGTGCAAACGCCCGGCCAAAGCAGGACAATCAAATTTATCCGTCAATAGTACGCTCACAAAAACACACCTAA
>JBBRUB010000250.1:0-5870 GCA_038248175.1 Cytophagales bacterium
AGATATTCTGCACGCCATTGTCGGCACCGGGCCAGCCCGACCACGCCAGGTATTGCTGCCCGTTCAGGGTAATAGACGTAGCGTCGATGGCCCAGCGGTTGTCGGGTAGCTGCACCTGCCCCCGCGCCACCCACGTACCGCTGAGCGGGTCAGCGGCTTCGTTTTCCAGCACGTATGTCCGGTGATGCGTGTTGGGGGCCACTCCAGCCGCGTAGTATATATACCATTTTCCGTTGACGCGGTGCAGTTCGGGCGCCCATACGTCGCGGGTAGCGGGGCTGCCTGGTGGCGACCATACCGACCGAAACGTGGACGTTGCCAGTTCGCTCATTTTTTTGGTTTTGTAAATCCGCAGGTCGTTGCCGGTGGTGTGCATGACGTAGTAGAAACCGTCCTGATAAACCACCCAGGGGTCGGGACCGACGGGCAGTATTGGATTTTTAAACGTGGATGACGTATCGGCAATGGGCGTGGGCGTTACGCCCGAACCCGTACCGGGCGATGGTTTGCGGCAGGCCACCGGGCCAGCCATCAGGCTGGTCAGCAAGAGGAGATACAGGGTGTTTTTCATGGCGTTGTTTTGAGATAAAAAAACCGGCCCGATCAATCGGAACCGGTTTTGGGTACTACCAACCTATGGGTATGGTTTTACCAGCCCGCGTTCTGTTTCAGCTTCGGGTTGGCGTCGGTTTCATAAAGCGGCAGCGGGTAGAGTTCGCTCTTGCCTTTTATGAAGGTTCTGAAGTCTGTATCGAAATTCGAGACGTTGGCGGGCTGCGTTGGGTTAGGTCCGGCCAGTTCAGGCCCGGCAATGCCGTAGCGTTTCAAGTCCCAGTACCGCTGGGTTTCGCCCGCCAGTTCAACCACGCGGTCGTGGCGGAGCTGCAACCGGAAATCGGTCTGACTCAGGGTCAGGGGCAGGCTGGTCATGTTTACCCGCGCCCGCACCCGGTTGGCAAACGGAATACCCTGCGCGGTTTGCCCCTGCTCATTCAGGGCTTCGGCGTAGAGCAGCATCACATCGGCCAGGCGGATAACCCGGTCGTTAATACCCGAGAAGTAGCTGTCATTGGCTTTGAAATAGTTCGTGTATTTGATCCAGAACCGATCCCGGCCCGCCACAAAGTCCCTGCCGTTGGCCGTGGCCGTAAATTCGGCGTAGGTTCTGCCGTAAGGCTTCAGCTTGCTGCCACTGTAAAACAGCGTATAGTCGAGCCGGTAGTCAACGTTACCGCTCTTGTCTTTTTCCTTCATAAACTGATTCTCCAGCCACCTGGTCGGCTGCCCGTCGCACCACCCCCCCCCGTTGAAGCCATCGGTGTTGCGGAGGCCAAAAAACTGTGCCCGCTCCGACGATTCCGAGCCGCCCGCCACGTCGTAGTTGGGGAAACCCAGCCGGTTTTCTTCGTAATACTGAATCTCGAACAGCGACTCTTTATTATTCTCCAGGGCCGCTGTGAAATTGTCTTTGAAGTCGGGAAGCAGATCGAAGCGCGTAGGCACCTGATCGACAATCTGCTTAAAGGCGGCTGCGGCTTCGGTCCATTTCCGCTGCTGCATGTAAGCTTTGCCCATGAGTGCAATGGCACTGTACTTGTGCAGCCGACCCACATCGGCACCGGTGTAGGTTTCGGGCAGGTCAGGCGCGGCTTCCATGCAGTCTTTGATGACCTGGGCAAACACCTGCGCCTGCGTGGCCTGATCGGGCCGGTCACCGGGGATCTGCGAGGTCAGCACCAACGGTACGTTGCCCCAGATGTTGGCCATGTTGTAGTAGAAATACGCCCGAATCACTTTGGCTTCGGCCAGAATCCGCTTTTGCAGCGTGGCGTCCATCTTAATTTTCGGGACGTTTTCCAGCACCTGACTGGTCCGGTAAATACCCTGATAAGCCGCTTCATACGACTCGCGATTCATCGGGATGTTGTAATCCGTCACAATGAACTTGCCCAGATTGCCGAGGTCGGTCCAGGGGCTTTGGCTATAGGCTTCATCGGAACTGACGTCGGTCAGGAAGCGAATCCAGAGCGAGAACCGGCGGTCCTGCATGGCACTATACGCGGCATTGACGCCTTTGATGGCATCTCCCTCGGTTTGCCAGAACGTCGAAACCGATGCCTGATTGGGGTTCACCTGATTGAGTAACTGGCTATCGTTACAGCCGAGCAGCAACCCGCCCGCCAGCAGACTGGACAAAATAAATGTTTTGGTATTCATGTTTTTATAAGGTTGTCGTGATTGTCGCCTGTGCATTAGAAACTCAACTGAACGCCCCCGCTGATGATGCGCGGCACAGGATAATTGCCCTGATCAATACCCCGTCTGAGATAATCGGCATTGCCACCATCGCCCACCACGTCGGGGTTGTAGCCCGAATACTTTGTGATGGTAAACAAGTTCTGGGCGTTTACGTAAATCCGGGCAGTGTTCATTTTATAGCGGGTCAGGAACGAAGTGGGCAGGTTGTAGGCAATCTGCATGGTTCTGAGCCGCGCGTAAGCACCGCTCTCTACCCAGCGGTCGGTATTGAAGGCGGGGTTCAGCGTGGGGTCGCCTTTAATGGGCTTGGGCGTGGTGGTTGAGGTGCCGGGGCCAGTCCAATACGTTACGTCGGTGCGCACGTTCTGCACGTCATCGAAGCGGTTGGTCCAGTTCAGGCTGCGGTTAAAGAGTACGTTGCCCGACACACCCTGGAAGAACAGCGTCAGGTCGAAGTTTTTGTACGACAGCGCGAGGTTAGTACCATATTCCAGCTTGGGATAAGGGGTTCCTACAATAACCCGGTCGTCGTTATTAATGCGTCCGTCGCCATTGTCATCTACGTAGCGCGCATCGCCGGGCGTTACGTTGGGTTGCTGCGGTCCGGCTTTAATTTCTTCCGGTGTCTGGAAAATACCGTTTTGTTTCAGCACAAAGAAAGCGGCCAGTGGTCCGCCCACTTCGGTTTTGGTAATCTGCCCATAGCCATAGAGGGGCTGGTTGCCGTTGGCCGGTACCAGCACCAGAGCTTTGTTGCGGATGCTGGTAATCTGCCCGTTTATGCTGTATCGGAAATCGCCTTTTTTCTCCTGATACGTCAGGCTCAGTTCAAACCCTTTGTTTTGAATTTTGCCGATGTTGTCGTAGGGATTATCGCCCTGATTACCCGCCGAAATAGGCAGCGGCACCTGGAGCAGCAGATCGCGGGAGATAGACCGGAAATAATCAGTAGTCAGTTGCAGTTTACCGTTGAAAAAGCTGGCGTCGATACCAACATCAATCGTCTCCTTGCTTTCCCAGCGCAGATTGGAGTTCTGCAACTGCCGGTTGGTGGCCCCGGCCACAATCTGATTACCGCCCCCCAGCACGTAGTTCAGGTTGGGTTGAATGGTGGGGTCGAGCCGGTAAATGCCAATGGCCTGGTTGCCCACCGTGCCGTAGCTGCCGCGCAGTTTCAGGTCATTGATGGCCGGGACACTCGCCATAAAGGATTCGCGGGCAATGTTCCAGGCAGCTGACACCGACGGGAAATAAGCGACCTGATTGCTGGTTGGGAACCGCGACGACGCATCGCGCCGGATGTTGGCCTGAAGTATGTATTTCCCGTCGTAGTTATAATCGGCCCGGGCTAAGTACGAAACCAGTCCGGCAATTTCAGAGCGTCCACCCGTGCGGAGGCCTCCGGTACCGGCATCCTGCTGCGGAAAATTGCCGATGATGCCTTCGGTGTGGGCCGCAACAAAAGTATAGTCGTCGCGCTGCCGGGTGTAGCCTACCAGCCCGTTCAGGTTGTGCTTACCAAAACTTTTGCTGGCATTCAGTGTATTCTCGACCAGGGTGTTGAAAAACCGACGGCTGTTGTCGTCCAGAATGCCGAAGTTGGGGCTGGGGCTGTTGTAGCTGAGTGCACCAGGCCGGGCAAAGTACTTATCCTGAAACAGCGAGAAGTCGATGCTCATGCTCAGGCGGTAGTTTAGCCAGGGTAGAATCTGGTACTGCGCAAAGACGTTGCCAAGGGCTTTGTACTGCCGGGTGTTGTTGTCGTCTTTCAACTGCTGCCCAATGGGGTTGGTGCCAAACGTTGGGTTATTCACGCTGCCGTAGCCAAAGCCGCTGAGGTTGTTGGGGTCATAGACCGGCACGGTAGGCGGCATTCTCGGTATCTGATCGAATGGCTGCCCGTTTACGTTTCGGTTATCCAGATAAGCCAGGTACAGCGACTCGCCGAAGGTCAGCTTACCGCGCGTGGCTCCGGTGTTGATCTGCATGGAATACCGCTTGAAATTCGGCCCGTTAATCGTACCATCCTGATTAAAGTATCCCGCTGACACCCGGTAGTTCGATGAGTTGGCCCCGTTTTGCGCCCCGCCCGAAATGGCAAGGTTGTGGTCGGTAATCGCACCGGGCTTAATCAGTTCGGCCTGCCAGTCAGTATTATGACCACCCGCGCCGAAATCCGGTACAGGAAGCCCACCGTTTCGGTAGGCATCCGTCCAAGTTTTGATGTACTGGTCACGACCGGCTAAGGGCAGGCGTTTGGCAATGTTCTGCACTCCGTAGTAGCCGCTGTATTCAAACTGAGGCTTGCCGGCCTTACCCCGCTTGGTGGTGATGACAACGGCCCCGTTCATACCCCGCGACCCGTAGAGGGCCGTAGCAGCCGCGTCTTTCAGAATCGTAATGGTTTCAACGTTGCTGGGGTTAAAATCAGCGGCTGCGCTGGCGACGATGATCCCATCGATAACATAAATCGGATCCTGGTTGGTATCAAACGTGCTGGACCCCCGAATCCGGATGCTGGGCGTGGCGCCCGGCTGCCCGCCCGTCGAGGCAATGGTCACACCCGACGCCCGGCCCTGAATCTGATCTACCACCGACGCGGCCTGTACTTTTTTGGCTTCGTCGGTGTTGATAATACTCACCGCTTCGGTCAGGTTGGCTTTTTTCACCGTACCGTAGGAAACCACGACCACCTCATCGAGCGTCCGGTTATCAACGGCGAGTTTAACGTTGACGGTGCTGCGGTTGCCAATAGCCACGTCCTGACTGATATAGCCCACACTGGAAATGGCCAGCATTGATGCTACGTCCGATACGCTCAGCACGAAATTACCGCCCGCGTCAGTGGTGGTACCGTTCTGGGTGCCTTTTTCAATCACGTTCGCGCCGGGCAGTCCCGCGCCGGTTTCGTCCTGTACCTGCCCCGTAATGCGCCGGGCTGCAACAATTTCCACAGCAATAGCGGGCCGGACGTCGTCAGCCACGACGGGCGTTGTAGCCGCTGACTCTGGCTTACCAGCGGGCTGAATGACGTAGAGGTCGTTCTTGATCTTCTTAAACCCCAGGCTTTGTCCCGCCAGCAAATGGGTCAGGGCCTGTTCAACAGTAGTACCGGCAGGTTCGGCGTCGGTCAGCCGACCGGCCATCATGGTTTCGTCGTAGGCAAAATTCACTTTGTACCGTCGTTCCAGTTCGCTCAGCACTTTCTTCAGCAGCCGCGCTTTGTTGGGTCGCACATCAACGCCGGAGCGGTCGGGCTTGGTTTGTGCCCGGCTTAGCAGTTGGGCCGCCGTAGTATGGGGCAGGCTGAACAGAGCCGCTGCAACTCCCCACAGCGAAAGGGTCAGGAATAGCTTCTTCATAGCAATGGTTTAATTAGGTTGGTTTTTACAAATATTGGTTTTATGGATATTGCAGGTGATTGTCTATTGGCGACGCAGATAAATCCGGGTGTCGAATCGGTCAATTTTCAGGTTAAACGTAGTAGCCAGGGTAGTGAGCAGGGTTTCGGTATTTTCGTTGGCGAGGTTGCCCGTAAACCGCCGGTCGGCCATAGCGTCGTCTTCAAAGATCAGGCGTATGCCCTGCGTGTCTTCCAGTTGCCGGGCAAT
>JBBRUB010000251.1:0-5864 GCA_038248175.1 Cytophagales bacterium
AGGCCGCTACCGAGGCCGTGTTGATGATAACGCCCCGTTCTCCGGTAAAGGGTTCGCCCGCCGGTGGGTTCTGCTCCATTGCCAGAGCCGATAGTCGGAGTACGTTGAAGGTGCCAATCAGGTTAATGGTGACCACTTTTTGAAAAGCCGCCAGCGAGTGTGCTCCATAAACGCCATCAACCTTGCCGAGAGTTTTGCGGGCCTCGGCAATCCCGGCGCAGTTGACGTTGATGTGCAGCCCGCCAAAGGTGTCAATGGCGAGGTTCACAGCCGCCTGCGCGTCGCCTTCGCTGGTTACGTCGGTGCATTGAAAACGGACTGAGTCGCCAAGTTCTTCGGCCAGGGCATTACCACGCTCTTCGTTCAGATCCGCAATAACGACGTTCGCGCCCTGTTGGGCTAACATGCGGACGGTGGCTTCTCCCAGCCCCGACGCGCCCCCCGTTACGAGGGCCGTTGTGTTTTTGAGGTTCATGGTTTTGTAGGTTGGTCCGGCGTTCCGGTCAGCATGAAAAAAAGTTACTCTACCGGCACAAACAAGACTACGTCGGCTACTACGGGCTGGGTGGCGCTGGTGTTGGTGATTTCGACGTAAGGCGTCTTTCCGGCGAAGGCGTAATCGCCCACGCGAATCCAGTCGTTGTTTTTAAGTTGCTGGTCAATGGTCTGCGTCGTTACGGTGCTGCCAGTGTAGATCCGCACGCCCACGCGGTTGGCTTTGTCGGTGCTTCGTTTCTCGTCGCCGTGACTGTCGGGGTTGCCGCCCCCGCCCTGCCTTGCCGGGTTATAAACATACACGGCGTAGCGGCCTGGCTGCAATTTAGTGGGATGAAACTGCACTGATGCTGACTTACCCACCGTACTCGCCAGCGAAGATGTGCCGTATTTGCCGCTTTTGGTCTCGCGCTGCCAGTCACCGCGCTGCGTTACCTGCGTGGCATCGTCATTGTCGATCAGGACTTCGGGCCGCGAGCCGTTCATCAGCGGATTCTGAGCCAGCGTGGTTTGTAGCTTTTTTACGTCGATGTCCTGCACTGCTTTCCCTTCGTCGATAGCCTGACAGGCTGCCACCGCTGCTGACTGTGCCAGTACCATAAACACCGGCTCCATACGTATCGACCCAAACGCGATGTGGGTGGACGACAAACAAACCGGCACCAGCAGATTTTGTACACTGCCCCGCTTTGGCACCAACGCCCGGTAGCTGATGGGATAGGGCGGAAATCCTCCCACCTGCACATCTCCCTCGTTACGTACCTGCGCCGTACCGTCTGGCCCCGTTATGACCAGCCGCTGGCAGTTGTGCGAGTCCATTGTGTAGGCGGCAGTACCCACGCCGTCGGTAACGGTGGTTTTGCCTTCGCAGTTGGCCTGAGTCATCACGTACTCGCCCACCATGCGCCGGGCTTCGCGGACGTAGAGCTGGGGCGAGAAGTTGCCGGTATCGGTGTATTCGTCTTTGGGATAACCCCAGTTCAGCATTTCGTTGCGGAGGTGCTTCGGTACGCGGGGGTCGTGACCGATGAAATAGAAAAAGCCTTTGGTATATAGTTCGTGGTCGCGGATGATGGCGTCGCGCTGGGCGTAGGTGCCGGTCGGGTAGTCGAAATTGGCCCCGATCATATCCGTTGACAGGCCCCCGCAGTTGTTGATGTCTGTTTTTCGGTTGGGCATCATCACGAAATGCATCAGGTTCCAGGTCAGTTCCTTAGGTACTTTTTTCGCGATTTGCCGCAGCAGCAGTTCATATTTTGTGGAATCGTAGCCGTTGGGGCGGGCAATGGGAAGGCGGTTGGCGGGGTCGTCGGTAAGGCACATCCGGTAGTTATAGGCCTGTACGGTTTTGTCGCCGGTGCCATTGGCCGCGAGTTTGGCGGTGCTGACGCCGTAAACCAATCCGCTTTCGGGCTTGCCGGGAATGACGTAGGGGTCAACGCCATCGGGAAACTGGTGCTTATCGAGGAGTTGCACGCCGTTATAGGTTTCGCCGTACTGGCTGTTGGCTTCGCGCCCCACGGTAAATGCTACGCCCGCCCGGTCCATTAAATCGCCTTCGTAGGTGCAGTCGATAAACTGTTTGGCCACTATGGTTTTTTGCGATCCGGCTGCGGCTGGCTCAAGTGTTATGGAACCAATTCGGTTATTCTGCACCGTTGCCGCCGTAATCCGGTGGTTCAGCATAACAGGTACATTGGCTTCTTTGATGTACTGGTTAAACAGGTTTTCGGCCACGTGCGGCTCAAATATCCACTGCTCGAATTTGCCGTAATGCTGCCCGATGCGCCGGTAAAAATCCCGCGACAGTCCCGTAATGGCCGATTTGTTACCAATGTCGGTAGCACCCAGCCCGCCCGACGACATACCGCCGAGGTACCGCCCCGGTTCAATCAGCACAACCGATTTTCCGGCGCGTTTGGCCGTAACAGCCGCCATAACACCTGCCGATGTGCCACCATACACGCACACGTCGTATTGCTGCTGGGCGAAGAGAGAAATGGGGAGGAGAAGGAGGAGGAGAATTTTCATTTTCTTGAAAGTTTAACCGCAAAGAACGCAAAGAAAGGCGCAAAGAGCTTGTACTCTTCTTTGCGCCTTTGCTGCGTCGGCGTACCGGTTTAAAGAATAGCCATTAACTCGTTCCAGTGCCGGATGTTGTGGGTTGGGGCGTCGTCAACCGGAAGACCGGCGGGATTGTAGAAGACGGTATCCATACCCACGCTTTTCGCGCCCATGATGTCGGCCAGAAGATTGTCGCCAATCATCAGACTCTCCGCCACGCTGGCCCCGGCTGCCTGCATGGCGTATTCAAACACCAGTGGGTCGGGTTTCTTGGCGTTGGCGTTTTCGCTCGTTACGACGATGGTGAAGTAGTGCGCAATTTCGGCACTGTCCATCTTGATCGCCTGTATTTCGGCAAATCCGTTGGTAATGATGTGCATCGTATAACGGCCATTCAGATGGTCCAGCATTTCGCGCGTTGCGGGCAGCAGGTGCGGTTTGCGGGGCAGCAGTCGCAGGTATTCGGCGTTCAGGTCGTGCTTTACCATTTTTTCGTCGATGCCCAGCGCGCGATACACCATCGGAAAACGGTGCTGCCGAATGTAGCTGTGTTCAATCAGGTTCTGGTCGTAATCGGCCCAGAGTTTCTTGTTGATGGCAATGAAATGCTGACTAAACTCCGCTGCCGACGTAATACCCACATCGGCCAGTTGAAACGTCTCGTACATCTCTGCAATGGACTCGGCTGAGTTACGGTCAAAATCCCAAAGCGTATGGTCGAGGTCAAAGAAGAGGTGTTTGTACATATACTTCAGTGAGTTGTTTTCCGTCATGCTGAGGAACGAAGCATCTCACCGTAGCAAAAATTCTCTACGGTGAGATGCTTCGTTCCTCAGCATGCCAGAAAACATCCTTAAAACTCTAAAGCAAGCCGCTCAACAGGCTGGTCGTTGGCTAAGTGTTTTTCAACGATTTCGGCTACGTCGGCCACCTGTACATTGCCGTAATACGTACCTTCGGGATAGACCACTACGGTGGGGCCAAACGCGCAGGCGTCTAAGCAACCGGCCCGCTGCGCCCGGATTTCTTTTTGCAGCCCGCGGGCGGTCAGTTCCACTTTAAACGCTTCGATGAGGGCCAGGCCGTGTTCGGTGCCGCAGCTTTTCTTGGGGGCGTCTTTTTGGTTTGTGCAGACGAAAACGTGTTTCTTGAATTTCATAGATATACTTTATTCAGCTTGTGTATGTTTAGCATCTTCTACAAAGGTCTAAAACTCTGGCGGAAGATGAAGTACATAGCTACTATATCAATTGGCAAAAACGTTGGGTTTGCCTAAATTTGTTTTGTACCAACAGAGAAATAAATAATGCAGACCAACTTGCAGCCGCCCCTGTCTAACGTACAAATGGAATTGCTCAAATTGTACGCAGGCAGTGTGCCTGATGAGACATTGATCGAGTTAAAAAGAGTTATGGCTAAATTTTTTCTGGATAAGCTACGTGATCAGGCTGACATGGTATGGGAGGAGAAAGGTTACTCCGACGAATTTTTTAAGCGTCAAACCTGATGGAGTATCGTATTGTGCTGGATACTAACGTCCTGTTGAGAACCATATCCAGAAAGTCGTCGCTGGCGAAAATTCTTGACGCGCTTTATGATGGAAAATATAGACTGGTCGTTTCAACCGACATTCTGCTGGAATACGAAGAGGTAATTGGTCGGTTCTATGGGCCAAAAACCGCACAACTACTTCTCGACTTTCTTCTTATTCTGCCCAATGTTGACCGAATAGACCCTTTCTTCGCGCTCAATCTCATTGTGTCCGACAGCGACGATAACAAGTTTGTCGATTGCGCTTTTGCTGGAAATGCCCACTACATCGTCACTGATGACAGACATTTCAACGTGCTTAGGAACGTTAGTTTTCCAAAGATTTCCATCCTTACAGTCGATGGCTTTGTTGACCTACTGGTGTCATTTTGACCGAATAAAAACCCCATTCTGCTATTTAAACACCTGTTTGCTCACTTTTCCGGTCGCACCTACGGCGTAGCAGGTGCCTTTGACGCAACCGACTGAGTGAAACCCCTCCGTATCGAGCTTCTGCCAGGTCTGGCCCTGGTCGGCAGATAGGGCTGTGCCAGACGGGCCAACCGCCAACAGACGGTCGCCGGGCAGGAGGGCTACGGCTTCTTTCAGGCCGGGCGGGTTGGTTTCGGCGAGTACCTGCCAGGTGCGGCCCCCGTCGCGGGTGATGGCGGCATTGGGGCCGGGCTGTTTTTCTTCTTTATAGTTTCCGCCAACAACTACGCCTGCTTTCGCGCTGAAAAACTGCATACCAAACAGGCCGGTAGCCTCGCCCGCTGGCAGTGGTACGGTGCTGACAAACCACGACTTGCCCCGGTCACTGGAGCGAAATACGCGGCCTGTTCCGCCCGTCATACCGCCCGATGCAATCCAGACGTTGCGTTTGCCCTGCACCACCAGACTCGTACCACTGGCCGCAAAAGCCGCTTCGCCCGGTTGCATGACCGGCAGGTTGCCCGGTGGTACGGGTTGCCAGGTTTGCCCGCCGTTGTCGGTTGTCAGTACCACCCATTTACCATCTACGGGGTCGCTGAAGACAATGCCGTGCTGAGCGTCCCAGAAGTCCATACCGTCGAAGAATACGCCGGGGCGGTTGGTCTGATAAACGAGTTGCCAGGTTTGACCCGCGTTGGTAGTTTTATAGACGCGGGCCTGTCCTTTCTCGGCGGGTCCGGCGCTCATGAGCAGGGCGGTTTGGGCGTCAATGGCCTGTACGTCGCGGAAATCGCAATCTTCGGCGTTGGGTACGGTGCCGGTCTGCCACGTTTGCCCGCCATCGGTAGTGTGGACAAATTGGCCTTTGGTGCCACCAATCCAGACCACGTCCGGGCTGGCCACGCCTACCGCCCGGAAACTGGCTTTTGTGTTCACCGACTGCGGTTGCCACTGCGCCAACGTGGGTAGGGTGAGCAGCAATCCGATGCATATCAGGCAGATTATCTTCATAAAAAAGGGTCTGGTTGATAAACCAGACCCGACAAAGATAAGTGAACGCAGACAGCTTCTCAGGGCAACCTGCCAGCCGGAGCGGTTTGCTGAATAACGGATTTGAGCCGGTCAATTTCCTGCGCCTGACTGTCGGCTTTGAAATAATAGTATAGCCCGGCAATCAGGAAGATTTTCGAGAGGATAAAAATGGTAATGAACGCAGTCCGCCAGTTTTTGTGTACCCGCATGTGCGTATCGCTCACCTCTACATCAACGTAACCCGACCGCGCCGATTCTGGTTTGGGGCGCGTGTAATGCGGCTGTGGCTCGTGTTTTTGAATCTCGGTACC
>JBBRUB010000252.1:0-5861 GCA_038248175.1 Cytophagales bacterium
GGGCCGCCCGCATCAGCGTCAAACTCGTTTCGGAAGCGGGCGTCGGCACCATCGCCACGGGTGTGGCCAAAGCCCACGCCGACCACATCCTGATTTCGGGCCACGACGGCGGCACGGGAGCCTCGCCCCTGTCGAGCATCCGCCATGCGGGTCTGCCGTGGGAGCTGGGCCTGGCCGAAGCACATCAGACGCTGGTACGCAACAAGCTGCGCGGACGAGTGGTACTGCAAACCGACGGGCAGATGCGCACGGGCCGCGACCTGGCCATTGCCGCCCTGCTTGGTGCCGAAGAGTTCGGGGTGGCTACGGCGGCACTGGTGGCTACCGGTTGCATAATGATGCGGAAGTGTCACCTCAATACCTGCCCGGTGGGCGTGGCTACGCAGAATAAGGAACTCCGCGCCCTGTTTACCGGCAAGCCCGAGCACGTCGTAAATATGTTCACATTTCTGGCCATGGAACTGCGCGAAATCATGGCCGACCTCGGTTTCCGCACCATCAACGAAATGGTGGGGCAGGCCCAGATGCTCGAACTCCGCCCTGAATTGCCACACTGGAAATACAAAAACGTTAACCTCGATGCGCTGCTGTACAAAGAACCGACCAACCTCGACGTAGCCCTGTTCCAGCAGGAAGAGCAGGATCATGGCCTGGGCGACGTCATGGACAGGCAGCTCATTGAAGCCGCCCTGCCCGCGCTGGAGTCTGCCGAGCCGGTCTATATCGAACTCCCCGTGCAGAATACCGACCGCAGCATCGGCACCATGCTCTCGAACGAAATATCGAAACTATACGGTGGTGATGCGGCACTCCGACCGGGTCTTCCGACTGGTACTATTCACGTAAAGTTGCGCGGCTCAGCGGGGCAGAGTTTCGGCGCGTTTGCTACGTCTGGCCTCAAACTCGAACTCGAAGGCGACGCCAATGATTACTTCGGTAAGGGACTGTGCGGGGCGCAGTTGATTGTCTATCCCGACCGGGCCGCTACGTTCAAACCCGAAGAAAACAGTATTGTGGGTAACGTATCGTTCTACGGCGCGACCTCCGGCGAAGCGTTTATCCGGGGCATGGCGGGCGAGCGGTTTTGTGTACGCAACTCCGGCGCAAAGGTTGTAGTCGAAGGCGTAGGCGATCACGGCCTGGAGTACATGACCGGCGGTCTGGTCGTTATTCTGGGAGAGACGGGGTACAACTTCGCGGCTGGCATGTCGGGGGGCGTGGCCTACGTCTGGGACCGCGACGGTAATTTCCGCAGCCGCGTCAACCCCGACATGGTCAGCGTAGAGACCCTAAATGACGAAGACCAGGACATTTTGCGCGAGTACATCGAGAAGCATTTTCAGCACACCACCAGCAACGTAGCCCTGGCTCTGATTCAGGACTGGGACACGCAGGTGACGCAGTTCGCCAAAGTGATGCCAAACGATTTCCGGGCCGCACTGGCTGAGCGGGGTATCTCGCTGGCGCAGCAGATTCAGGACAAAAACGTCGTCTATCAGGACATCACCGTTGACGTGACGTCGGCCTGATGAAGTTACCAAATTGTGAACAGGCCGAAATTCCCAGTGCAAAGCTGACTGTTTATCTACTGGATGCCGCCCATCCTCAAAATAAGGGTAAAGCAGCATTCTACGAACTTGTTGGCTATACAAAACAGAATACCACTGAATTGAGAAATGCGCTGTTAAAACTTGTTTTGCAAGCAGAAGTTACAAAATTTATCGAAACAGATTTTGGTAATCGGTACGTCGTAGAGGGTTGGTTGCCCTGTCCAAACGTCAAGTTATATCCTTTGCGAGCGGTTTGGTTTGTCAGTAATGGCGAAAAAAATCCTAAATTAGTAACGGCGTACCCTAACTGATACAACGATGATTAATGAATGCGATTTGGTCGCTTTGCTAACTGACCTGCCCGATCTGGGTTTGGTTCGGGGCGATGTAGGCACGGTGGCAATGGTACATGGTCAGCAGGAAGGATTCGAGGTCGAGTTTGTCAATGCCGGTGGTAAGACGATTGGCGTTGAAACGCTTCGGGCTGAACAAGTGAGAAAGATTGAGGACAGTAAAGCAATTCTCCATGTCTCAGAAGAGACTACCGTTGAAAGAGCTTCATCTGACTTGCAGCAGAGCAAGAGTTCAATAGTAGTTATAGACGAACATACCACTGAAACGTCCGCTACGCTCCCTGTTCAGCCTAATACGATTACTATTGAGCTACCCGAGACACTGATCGTCGGGCAGAACTTAACCCGTGGGGATATACAACTGCAACTGGCCATGTTTCTTTTCCAGCAGGAATGGTATTCGCTTGGCAAAGCAAGCGAATTTGCTCGCTTGCATCCGGCTCAGTTTCAGAAAGAACTGGCAAATCGCCACATTCCGCTTCACTGTGACTCTGACGATTACAAGGCAGATATTAGAGTGCTTGACTCCGGCACCATTTCTTCGGCCATACATCATCCTGCTTCATGACGAATGTAGTGATTGTAGTAAGCGATACATCGGCAATCAGTAATCTAATTCAAATTGACCAGTTACCGATTCTGACCCAGCTATTTCCCGAAGTGATCATTCCTCCTGCTGTTTTTAGCGAAATTATGCAGCTTGACAATTTTGGTGTTTCTACCCGGATTTTTATGGATGCTTACATAAATAAGTAAACACAAATGCAGGATTTTGTTGATCCGTTGAACAATTTGGGTGACTTATTGACTACTTTAGACAGAGGAGAATCGGAAGCAATTATTCTGGCGGGTGAGATAAACGCTGATTTACTTTTGATTGACGAACGTCTTGGTAGAAAAAAAGCAATTGAGCGGGGGTTAACTGTTATTGGGCTGCTGGGTGTACTCCGACTGGCTAAACAGGAGAAATTGATTCCTCATATAAAACCTTTACTAAATGATTTGCGGCACAAAGCTGGATTTTGGTTTAGTGAAAAACTGTATCACGAAGTTTTGCAAAGCGTTGACGAATAAGTAAGATGGGAAAACCAACCGGATTTTTAGAATTTACGCGTGAACTGCCCAAAAAGCGCGACCCGCAGGAACGCATTCACGACTACAAGGAAATTGAAGTAGCCTTCTCTGCCGACGATTCGCAGCGGCAGGCGGCCCGCTGTATGGACTGCGGTACGCCGTTTTGCCACAGCGGCTGTCCGCTCGGCAACATCATCCCGGAGTTTAACGACGCCGTGTATGAGCAGAACTGGGGCTACGCCTACGAGATTCTGGCCTCAACCAATAACTTCCCGGAGTTTACGGGCCGCATCTGCCCCGCCCCCTGCGAATCGAGTTGTGTGCTGGGTATTAATAAACCGCCCGTTGCCATCGAGTTCATCGAAAAATCTATCGCCGAAATTGCCTTTGAGCGCGGCTACGTCACGCCCAAACCACCAACGGTACGTACTGACAAAAGTATTGCCATTGTTGGCTCGGGACCAGCGGGGCTGGCGGCAGCGGCTCAGCTTAACCGCGCCGGGCATACCGTAACGGTGTTTGAACGGGCCGATCAGATTGGCGGGCTGCTGCGCTACGGTATCCCCGATTTCAAACTCGAGAAATGGACCATTGACCGGCGTCTATCCGTGATGGAAGCCGAAGGCATCACGTTCAAGACCGGTGTCAACGTGGGCACCGACCTGCGCACCGACGATCTGCTGAGTGATTTCGACCTCGTGATGCTCACCGGTGGCTCGACCGTTCCGCGCGACCTGCCCATTCCGGGTCGTGACCTGAACGGCGTGTATCCGGCCATGGAATTCTTAAGCCAGCAGAACAAACGCAATGCCAGCCTGCCCGTATCGGTTGATCACCAGGGGCAACCCTACAACAACGGTGAGTTGCTGGCCACGGACCGGCACGTAGTGGTCATTGGCGGGGGCGACACCGGCTCCGACTGCGTGGGTACGTCCAACCGGCACGGAGCCGCGAGCGTAACGCAGATTGAACTCATGCCAATGCCTCCTGCCGAGCGGGCTACCAACACACCATGGCCCAACTGGCCCATGATGCTGCGTACCAGCACCAGCCACGAAGAAGGCTGCGAGCGCCAATGGTCCGTAAATACCAAAGCGTTCATTGGCGACGAGAACGGCAACCTCAAGGCGTTGCGCATGGTTGACCTGACCTGGGAGAGCAAAGACGGGCGGATGCAGATGGTAGAACTACCCGGCTCCGAGCGCGACATTCCCTGCGAACTGGCCCTACTGGCCGCCGGTTTCCTGCACCCGCAGCACAACGGCCTGCTTGACGACCTCGGCCTGGACTACGACGAGCGCGGCAACGTAAAAGCCGTAGATTACCAAAGCACCAGCAACCCAAAAATCTTCGTTGCGGGCGACATGCGCCGGGGGCAGTCGCTGGTGGTGTGGGCCATTTCGGAAGGCCGCGAAGCCGCCCGTGCCGCCGACTGCTACCTCATGGGCGAGACCATGCTCGAAGCCAAAGCCATCTCGCTGATCGATGTAGCGTAGCACCAACACAAAACGCTTACAAATCGCCCGGTAGCTGGTCTTCTGACTGACTGCCGGGCGGTTTTGTTTCCGGGCGAATAACCCGTATTTATGCACCTCAATTTACTGGCTATCAACACCATTCATGCGCGGACTGAACAAAGTAACACTGATAGGAAATCTGGGAAATGAACCTGAATTTCAAAAACTGGAAGGGGACGTTGGCGTGGCCAAGTTCTCGCTGGCCACCACCGAATCGTTCAAAGATAAAAACGGGCAAACGCACAGCAGCACCGAGTGGCACGCCGTTGTGCTGTAGCGGAATTTGGCCGAACTCGCCCATAACTACTTACATAAAGGAAGCCATGTGTATATGAAGGGCAAATTGAAAACCCGGAATTATGACGACAAAGAGGGCATAAAACGCTACGTGACCGAAGTGGTGGCCGAACAAATTATCATGCTTGACCGAAAAACGAACGCATCAGGTGACGAATCCATCTAACTTGTTTCGGTTATTCCTCAAATAAGCTGTATTTACGAAACTTGCTATGCTGACAGCCCTGAAAATCAGCCACAACAACCAGAATCGAATCAAAGTTGATTTTCCGTACAATCGGGAAGTAGCGGCTATACTCCGGCTACCGACCGGGTTCCCCGACCGTCAGCTTCGTCAATAGCCAACTATCGGCCATGCCCGGAAAATTATCTCCTGAAAATCAAAGAATTAAGATACAGCCAGAACACCATCAAAAACTATGTCAGTCTGTTCGAGGAGTTTATCAACTATTATCCAACCGACGATATTGACCAGATAGACGACCGTAAGATTATCGCTTTTTGCCAATATCTGGTTATTGACCGTAAAGTGTCGGCTTCGCACCAGAATCAGGCTATCAACCGCAACGGCGGACCGGCATAAAGTTCTATTACGAGAAAGTACTGGGTGGCAAACGAAAACTCTATACCCTGCAACGACCAGCCAAAGAGCGTCAACTACCTGTTGTGTTAAACAGCGACGAAATCACCTGCATCGTTGCACAACTCAAAAACCTCAAACACCGCACGGTATTGATGCTGATTTATTCGGCGGGCCTGCGCATCAGTGAAGCTATAAACTTGAAAATCAAGGACATAGACTCAAAGAGAATGCAAATAAGGATCGAGCAGTCGAAGGGTAAAAAAGATCGTTATACGCTCCTGTCGCAAAAAGCCCTGCTCCTGCTGCGCGAATATTACCAAGAATACAAACCCGTAAATTACCTATTTGAGGGGCAGGATAGCCCGACTTACTCGGCAAAAAGTATTCAGTTGATACTGAAACGGGCCTGTGAGCAAGCGGGCATCAAGAAGCACGTAACGGTACATACGCTACGGCACTCGTTTGCTACTGGTCCGACACATCGGCA
>JBBRUB010000253.1:0-5850 GCA_038248175.1 Cytophagales bacterium
ACGGCGGCACCGCTGTTTGTGATCGGCAAAACGGTGCGGGGCGGCATCATTGGGGCGGCACCCGACCTGAAAGACCTCGACGGTGGGGGCGACATCAAGTATAAGAACGATTTCCGGCAGGTATATGCCAGCGTCCTGCTCGACCACCTCGGCGTTGACAAGGCCACGGCGCAGGACATTCTGGGCCGCTCGTTCGAGACGCTGCCCATTTTCCGGCAGACCATCCAGCCCGAAAATCCGAACCTGACCTTTGCACTAGCGCAGAACGCGCCCAACCCCTTTGTAGAGCAAACCGAGATTCAGTTTTCGCTGACACAGGCGCAGTACGTTCGGTTGGCAGTGTTTGATTTGCAGGGCCGCGAGCTAAGCGTTCTGCGCGAGGGGCGGCTGGATTCGGGCAACTATGTGGTGCCGCTGAGCGGGGCCGGACTGGCCGCCGGGCATTACCTGTACAGCCTGCAAACCGACGGAGGCCGGGCCGTGAAGCGCATGGTACGGGTCTAATTTTACCGTATCTTTACCCAGTAGAAAACACGCGCGATATGGTAGCTGTCGAGAACATAGCGGAGTATTTGCTGGCCGAAATCAAAACGCAGGACATGGTACGTGTACCGGCTTCGGAAGCGGAGTACCTGGATATGGCATCTGGATTTCCAGGGAAACTGGAGTACCACAACGGTGAAATCGTAGCCATGAGTTTAGCATCTGCCCTGCATGAATCGGTCGTATCGGCCCTGAATTATCTATTATTTGCCTTCTATCGAAACAAAAACTTCACCGTAACGGGGAGCAATGCGGGATTGCAGATTCCCCAGCCCGATGGGAGTTATTACCAGCCCGATTTGATGGTGACGCAGGGTGCATGGCAGTTCAAACCCGGCTCAACGGCCATCATCACCAACCCGTATCTGCTGGTGGAGGTACTCTCGAAAGGCCCGCAGAAGTACGATAAGGAAGACAAACTGCCCCTCTACAAAGATGTACCATCGCTCCAATACCTCGTTTATGCCGCACAGGACCGGCCTTACTTAACCGTTTACGAACGTACCGACCGGCCCGATGTCTGGCTCAATACCGACTACAAAACCCTCGACAGCGTAGCCCAACTCGGCGACCTGCAACTACCCCTGCGCGAGATTTACCACAAAGCTTCATTTGCGCAATAATACGCGAATAATCGAACCGTCGGATCGCGTACCTTTTCTTTCACATGACCCAATTTCACGAATTACCCCCACGCCGTCAGCAACAACTCATGGCCTTCGACCGGTTGCTGACCATCATGGACGAGCTGCGCGAACAATGTCCCTGGGATCGCAAGCAAACGCTGGACAGCCTGCGCCACCTCACCATCGAAGAAACCTACGAACTTTCAGACGCCATTCTGGAGAACAACCGGGCCGACATTCGCAAAGAACACGGCGACATTCAGCTGCACCTTGTTTTCTACGCTAAAATAGCCTCCGAAGGTGGCCCTGACTCGCCCGATTACTTCGACATGGCCGACGTCCTGAACGGTATCTGCGACAAACTTATCAGCCGTCATCCGCACATTTATGCCGACGCCAGTGGCAACAAAGTCATGGCGGACACGGAAGAAAAAGTGAAAGCCAACTGGGAGCAGCTGAAGCTGAAAGAAGGCAACAAGTCGGTGCTGGGCGGGGTGCCGGGATCGTTGCCCGCGCTGGTGAAAGCTATGCGCATTCAGGAGAAAGCCCGGGGCGCAGGCTTCGATTGGGACGAGCGGCAGCAGGTCTGGGAAAAAGTAGAAGAGGAGTTGGCCGAGTTTAAAGATGAGTTCGACACCGACACCGGCAACGCCATTGACGCGCAGCGGGCCGAAGGTGAATTTGGTGATTTGCTGTTTTCACTCGTTAATTACGCCCGTTTCATCGACATCAACCCCGAAACGGCTCTCGAACGCACAAACAAAAAGTTTATCAAACGCTTTCAATACCTTGAAGAACGCGCCCGCTCAACCGGCAAAGCGTTGGCAGACATGACCCTGGCCGAAATGGATGTGTATTGGAACGAAGCAAAATCTGAATGAGAATAGCGTTTATTACCGACCCACACGTGGGCCATGCTGACGAAAAACCGATGGGAGTTGACGTGCGGCAGAACTTCCTGAATGCACTGGCATTTTTGGCTGAACTGAAACCCAGTTGCTTAGTGCTGGGTGGCGATTTGTGCTATGACTCCTGCGATGCAGCCATTTACGAGTGGATGGCCGAACAGGTGGCGCAGTTGCCCTACCCCTGCTATGCCGTTTCAGGCAATCATGACAACTCTGAACTGCTGGCCAATGCGTTCCGGCTGAGCCACCACCTGCACGGGTCCGAACTCTACTACGCCATTCCGCTGGAAGGTCGCCCGGCGTTATTCCTTGATACATCCAGGGGCGAGATGTCTGCCACGCAATGGACCTGGCTGCGCGAGTTTCTGGGCGCATTACGCGACAGCAACGTACTGATTTTCATGCACCACCCGCCCCTGCCCGCCGACGTCCGGTTCATGGATACGCATTACGCCTTCGATCAGCCCGACGAATTTATGGCTCTCGTGCGCGATCTGCCCTGTCAGGTTACGGTAGTATGTGGTCATTATCACGTCGAGAAAATCGTGCAGCGGGGCAACATTCTAGAACTCCTCTCCCCGTCAACGTTCTACCAGATGCGGCCCGACACTACCGAGTTTACCGTGGACCATTACCGCGTGGGCATCCGCGAAATCAGCCTGACATCGCAGGGGATAAACAGCGAAGTGCATTATTTGTAAAACGGGAATCTCGCTGACAATTCCAGCTTACTTCATCAACGGCTCGTACAGGCGCGTATAAGCAATTTGGGTAGCTACGATCAGGAACATGATGCCCGTAACACGATTAAAAATCGTAACAACGCGGGGCGTAAAGAGCCGTTTGAGCCGATTAGCGTAGAACGCCAGTGCCGACTCGGTAGCGAATACGCCAAGCAGAGCCGCCCCCATAAACACGTATTGCTGCCCGTCGGTATAGTGCATATGCGAGCGGATATACGCCACAATGGCTACCCATGAAACAAAGTTGATGGGATTGAGCGCGTTCAGGAAAAAGCCCGTTGTGAAGTAATACACGAAGTTGCCGAAGCGCGTTTTGGGATACGCCAGCCGGGGCGTCCCCCGCAGGATATTGACCAGCCCCATCGCTGTCAGAAACACAACCCCCAGCACGGCCATCGCCGTCTCAAAACCGGGTACTTTCGGAATAAAGGCCGTACCGAGCAAAGCCGCCAGCACAAACAGGATATCGCCAACGATGACGCCGGAGACAATCTTCATACCCGACCGAAAGCCGTTATCGACACTATTCTGAATCAGCGCGAAGAATACTGTACCAAACGTCAGGCAAAGGGCGGTACCAAGCAAAAAACCGTATAGAATGGGAAGCACAGGCAAGATTTATAGAGGTGTAACTTTATAACTTCCTTAATCGGGCAACGATCAGCAGACCCGCTACGCTAAGGGCGTCGGTGATGCGGCTGCTCATGGCCATGTCGATGGCATCGGCGAGGGGTAGTTTCCAGATGCGGAGCTGTTCGGTGTCTTCGGGATCGTGTTCGCCCTCGGTCAGGCCTTCGGCAATGAACAGAAACCCTTCTTCGTCGGTGGCCGAGTTGGACGTGTGAATCCGGGCGATGGGCGTCCAGGTTTGGGCAGTCAGACCCGTTTCTTCCCTGAGTTCGCGTTGGGCCGTAGCCAGCGGATCAGTACCGAGCGGGCAGCCGCCTTCGGGAATCTCCCACGAATATTCGTTGAGCGCGTACCGGTACTGACCAACCAGATACGTATTACCGTCGGCGTCGATAGGAATAACGCCTACCGCTTTATTTTTGAAGCTGACTACTCCGTAAATGCCGGGTGTACCGGCGGGGGTGATGACGTCTTCGTGGCGGATGCTAAGCCAGGGGTTTTCGTATGGAACCGATGACTGGAGCGTCTGCCAGGGGTTTTCGACCTCGTTCATACCGGCGAAAGTACGGACTTTCCGGCTCTATTTGGCTATCTTTACGGTCAGAAATCAACGTACAACCCAGCCCAATGAGAGCCAGTCAACGCCAAAAATACCGCTGGATGGGCGTCTCGCTGGGCCTGAGCATCGTGCTGCTCATCATTAAATTCACGGCGTATTTCCTGACCGACTCTGCCGCCATCCTGACCGATGCCGTCGAGTCCATCGTGAACGTACTGGCCAGTGGGTTTGCGTTTTACAGCATCTACTTAGCCGGGTTACCCGCCGATCAGAACCACCCTTACGGCCACGGAAAAATCGAATTCCTGTCGTCAGGGTTCGAGGGGGCCATGATCCTTTCGGCGGGACTGGTCGTGATCTGGCAGGCTATTCTGAGTTTCTTTGAACCCCGCACGCTCACTAACTTAGACACTGGCCTGCTGCTGATTGGCATTACCGCCGTAGCCAATGGCATAGTCGGCTACGGACTGGTTCGGACCGGGCGGCAAACCGATTCGCTGGCCCTCACCGCCGACGGGCAGCACCTGCTTACCGACGTTATCAGCAGCGTTGTCGTCATGGTTGGCGTGGGGCTGGTGGCCCTGACGGGCTACGGCTGGATCGACAGCGTCTTGTCGCTGGGGTTATCGGTCGTGATTATTTACAACGGGCTGCAAATTGCGCGGCAGTCGGTGGCGCGGCTCATGGACGAGACCGACGCCCCCACGCTGCACCGGGTCGTGTCTCTGCTGAACGTGCATCGCGACCGCAACTGGATTGACGTCCACAACCTGCGGGTGCAGAAATACGGGGCCGACCTGCACGTGGATTGCCACCTGACGCTGCCGTACTACTGGCCGCTGGATCAGGTCCACGACGAGGTACACAAGTTTGAGGATACGCTGAAGGATGGCTTTGCCAACGAGGTCGAAATCTTTGTGCATACCGATCCCTGCATCAAAGAATGCTGTTCCTACTGCCGCGTGGCTGACTGCCCCGTGCGGGCCTTCGCCTTCGTGCGCGACGTGGACTGGACCGCCGAAAACCTGCCCCTCAACCAGAAACACTTCGTTCCGCTGGCGGCATCGGGCGAAACGCGCTAAGCCAGCAGTCCCCGCAACGCCGTCGTGTTGGCCGTAACGTCGAAGATGGCCCGGACGGGGATGGCGAAACCGGCAATGGCGTGGCTCGTGACGGTGTCTTTGATACCCAGTGTATTCAACAACGCGTATTCGCCCGTATCGGTGTCGATACCGTGCTGTTCAATGGTTCGGCGACGGGGGTCGATGATCCAGTATTCAGAAACGCCGTGCGCGGCATAATCAGCGAACTTGGTTTCCCGGTCGTACTTTTCGGTGCTTTTCGAGAGGATTTCGGCGATGAAATCGGGAGCCGGGTAATACAGCAGATCGTCGGTGATGTTGGCGGCTTTATCGGGACCAAAAAAACAAACGTCCGGCTCATAGCTGTTGCGCGTCAGTTCAATCAGCGCTTTTTCGGCCCGCACCATGCCCAGCCCGCGATCATTTACGTAAATATTCAGCAACGTTGCCAGCAGAAGCATACATGAGTTATGCCGGTCAAGGGCGGGCGAATGCACAACGACTTCGCCGTTGATAAACTCGGCTTTTTTATCCTCATCGAGCCACTCGTAAAACGCCTGACGCTTTTGGTGTTCGTCATTCAAAATGGCCTGCGCCTGTTGCAGGATGAGCGGGGCCTGTGGCGTATCTAAAATCTGAAGCAGCAGTTCGGACATGATTATTGAGCGATGCGTTTCTCAAAGATAACGATTTACCGATGAACCATGAATAGTCAGCCTGGCGTATAAAAATTATCAGACGCGTTCACCTATTTTTACG
>JBBRUB010000254.1:0-5850 GCA_038248175.1 Cytophagales bacterium
GAGACCAGCTCGCGCAGGAAAATTTCGTGGTCGGAATAGAGGAATTTCTTGATGATGGGAAAGATATTCTCGGTGTGAATCGAGATACTGCCTTTCTCTATCGGTGTTGTTTCTTCGGTTGTCATAACTGAATCAGTAAGGTTTTGGTAAACGTTGCTGACCCAACGTCAAATCCTGTTCCAGCGCGGACGCGGCTGACAGATTGACAGAATTATGGTGTCCACTAATGAATGCTGACGGGTGCGAACAGGCTCCGACCCTTTCCTGTTTAAACAGAGTATGACCGCAAACGCCTACACTGACATTTCCCTCGCCGATCTTGAAACCCTGCGGCAGCAGCCCGGCGCGGTGGTCGTTGACGTGCGCGATGCGTGGGAGTTTGACGAGTTTAACCTCGGCGGTTTAAACCTGCCCCTGCCCGACATCCGCATCCGAAAAGCGGAGTTGCTACCCTACGATTCTCTGCTTGTGATTTGCACCAATGGTGTCAGGAGCCGGGTGGCAGCCAAAGATTTTCTGCGCCAGCCAGAGTTGCAGCGCAAGACTATTTACCACCTGCACGGCGGCATCATCGACATGCCCGACTAACTCACGACCGTAAAGCTCGGCTTAGCGGCTTTTTTCTCGACGTGTGGCAGTGGCATCTGCAAAATATCATGAACGTTGACCCGGATAAGTTGCGACAACTGACTCAGTGGTAAGTCGTTACGCTCCATGCCGAACGGTTCCTCAATCTCTTTACCAATCATCTCCAGCCCAACCAGAATATACGATGTCAGTACTACCGCCGGAATGGTCAGATAACCATACGCATCAATGACAATAAACGGGAGTACGGCCACGTACAGCATGATAAATAACCGGATAAAAAACTGGTACGAAAACGGTATGGGGGTACTTTTGATACGTTCGCAAATACCGCACACGTCCATCAGGCTGGTCACGTAGCCATTGATGTTAATGTGCTGCGAGATATCCAGTAGCCCGTTGTGATGCAGTTCTTCTATGCGAACCCGAATCTGGTTGGACACCCCGGCAGGCTTATGATCAAACCGGCTCAGGTCGTTATGGCCTGTGCTGTACTGGTTACTCATGAGCGTGTTTTCAATGTCGTCCAGGGTCTGCACGTCGCGCAGGTGATTGCGTACTGCGAAGGGGAAATTTGCGATGGAGCGGGCAAAAAACTCCCGGTTCTCGGCGTCGCTGCCGGGCAGAATAGCATCGAGATAAATGGCCAGATTACGAGTGTTGTTGATGAGAACGCCCCAGGCTGTCCGGCCTTCGTAGAAGCGGTCGTAGGCAGTGTTGGTCCGAAAAATCAGCAATAAACTCAGCAGAATCCCCAGCGCACTCAAAAATGAGGAGGGCGTGTCTTTAAGGGTCAGGTCATAAAAGTTAAGCTCACCAACGGTGACAGCCGTTACATATACCAGAATGAGCAGTACGCGCCTAAGGAGCGCGCGAGACGTGGAGCCGGTATGAAAATGGTATATAGAAGCAAACCAACTGTTATTCTTGTAGGTAATCATCGGGGAAATCAGCTTAGGGTGTTGTATTCAATCCCTACAACTCACTGTCAACCTAAACGGTTATTGACCCCGTAAATACGCGCTGCGCCGGGCCAATCAGGTACACATTGTCAAAACCACTGCCGGGCAGGGCGTTGAATGACACGCGCAAATTGCCGCCGAGCGTTTTGATCACTACCGGGCTACCCACCATCAACTGCCGTTGTGCGGCCAGAGCCACTGCCGTTACGCCCGTGCCGCAGGAAAATGTCTCGTCTTCCACACCACGCTCAAATGTTCTGACAAACAGCATATTGTTGCCAATCAACTTTGCGTAGTTGACGTTGGTGCCGCCCGGCTGAAACGAATCGTCGTGCCGAATCCGGCGACCGTCGGTCACTACATCGAAGGTGTCTAAGTTTTCTACGAAACGAACAACGTGGGGTGAACCTGTATTCAGAAACGTCAGCCCATCGCGGTCTTCGATGCCCTGCACGTCTCCCATTTTGAGGTGCACTTCACTTTCCTGTACCTCCGCAAGGTGTTCACCATCGACGGCGACAAAGCGGGTTTTTGACTCGAACAGCCCCAAATCGTGTGCAAACCGGACAATGCACCGCCCGCCATTGCCGCACATGCTACCCTCAGCCCCGTCGGCATTGAAATACACCATCCGAAAATCAAATTCGGGGTCGTTTTGCAGCAGAATCAGCCCGTCGGTCCCGATGCCAAACCGGCGGTGGCAAAGGTGCGCGATAAGAGCCTGGTTGTGGGCGGGGAAGGTTTCAGCGCGGTCGTCGATCAGGACGAAATCGTTGCCGGTACCCTGGTATTTTGAGAAGTTGATGGTCATGGCAGAAAAGTAATGCTGTAAAACAAAAAAGCCACCCACCGGGTAGCTTTTAATGACTGATGCGCAGAACCCGTTTAAGCGGCTACTGCTACAGGCTTGGCTTTGCGCTCTTTCACACGCGCTGCCTTACCCTGACGACCGCGCAGGTAGAACAACCGCGCCCGGCGTACCTTACCCAACCGTACCACCTCAATTTTATCGACATTGGGCGACAGCAACGGGAAAATCCGCTCTACGCCGATACCGTTGGAGATTTTGCGGACGGTGAATGTCTCGCCAGCACTGTTCGGGTTCCGGCGTTGGATGACCGTGCCGGTAAAAATCTGAATGCGTTCCTTATTTCCTTCGCGGATTTTGACGTGTACGTTCACCGTATCACCCGCCCGGAATATGGGCAACTCGGTACGACGCTGCGCATTGTCTGCCTCCACTAACTTGATAAAATCGTTCATGACCGTATATAAATCGCCTAACTATCTGCGAAATGAGCCGCAAAGATAGTAATTTTTAGCCCACAGAAAATACTTTTGTGAAATTACCCGACTGCCTGTTTAACCCATTTTATGAAAATTCTCAACGTTGACCAGATTCGTGCCCTCGATCAGGCCACCATTCAGCACGAACCTATTGCTCCCATTAACCTGATGGAGCGGGCCGCCCTCGCTTTCATTGACTGGTATGTGGACCGGTTCGATCAGAAAAAACAGACTAAAATCTTCTGTGGGCTGGGTAACAATGGGGGCGATGGGCTGGCCATTGCCCGGCTGCTGCTCGAACGTGACTATCCGATCGAGGTTTACGTGGTTCGATACGCTCCGCGCGAATCGGACGATTTCATGCATAACCACCGGCGGCTTAAACTCCTGACCGAAGAAATCCGGTACGTTGAGCTGTCGCACGATATACCGACCCTGCGTCACAACGAGGTAGTTATTGATGCCATTCTGGGGTCAGGATTGTCGCGCCCGGCGGATGGTATTGTCAGGGCCATGATTGAAGCCGTCAACCGCGCTCCTGCTACGGTCGTCTCAGTCGATATTGCCAGCGGTTTATATACCGACCAGCCCAACGGCAATGACGACGCTATTGTCGAGCCGGACTTTACCGTAGCGTTTCAACTGCCGAAACTCGCGTTTCTGCTGCCAAACAATGGACGGTTTGTGGGGGAGTGGCATCTAATTGATATACAGCTCCACAAACGCTTCATCGACAAAGCCAGTACGCCCTATTATTTCACCCAGCCGCACGAAGCCCGGTTGTTGCTGCGTAAACGCGATCAATATTCCAACAAAGGCACCTATGGTCATGCCCTGCTCATGGCAGGCAGTTACGGTAAAATTGGCGCGGCTGTGCTGTCGGCACGGGCCTGTTTGCGGTCTGGTACGGGGCTGCTGACGGTACAGACGCCGGGCTGTGGCTACACTATCCTGCAAACCGCCGTTCCTGAAGCCATGTGCGTACCCGATCAGGATGAACGCCACCTGTCGGGAGAACCCACCATAGACGGTCCGGCCCCGGCCGATTACACCACGGTTGGTATTGGCCCCGGTATTGGTAAAGCCTACGATACGCTGACGATGCTAAGGGAACTGCTGCCGACGATAAAAAAGCCGATGGTCATTGATGCCGACGCGCTAAACCTGCTGTCCGAAAATCGGGAATTATACGGAAAAATGCCACCTAACAGCATCCTGACACCCCACCCCAAAGAATTTGAACGGCTCACGAAACCGTGGGAGGATGACTACGAAAAACTGGCTATGCTGCGCGAATTTGCCCAAAAACACCGTGTTGTAGTCGTGCTGAAAGGGGCGCATACGGCCATTGCTACCCCAGATGGCGAGGTACATTTCAACGCCACCGGCAACCCCGGCCTGAGTACTGGCGGCACCGGCGACGTGCTGACGGGCGTTCTGACTGCTTTACTGGCGCAGGGCTACGACCCCGTCGAAGCGGCTGTGCTGGGTGTGTATGCACATGGTCTGGCAGGCGACCGGGTGGCCGAACAGCATGGGCAGATAGGCATAACCGCTTCTGATGTAGTTGATGCGTTGCGCTGGGAGTAAAGCGTGGAAAATCAGTGTCAACGTGTGGAATTACTACTACATTTTTCTTTCGGTAGTTTAGTTTTTCCTCCGATTCATTTAGTCATTGATCCGGTTTATTCTGACGGATACCTGTTCATAGTCAGGTAATTCTACCTGAAAAGTAAACTCAGTGTTTTCGCGCAGTTTCAGTTGAACCAATGGCCGCAAATTTGCAGTGGTATTCTTGGCATCATACCGACACACAGACTATGAAACACACACCACATCGCGATTGGCGCGTAAGCCGCCCCGCCCGAAAGTCCAGCGTATCTGTTGACCAGACAACCGCCCTCGGTGGCCTCACTCTGTTGCTGCTATCCTACATCGTTTATCATTTTATCTACCCGCTGGCATCCAAAGGGTTGCTCTGGTAGGCATTAACCGCTATAACGTAAAAATCCCCGCTGAGTTAGACTCGGCGGGGATTTTTACATTGAGATTTTTTCAAATTACAACGACATAAGCTGATACGTAGCGAAGGCCGAAACATAAGCCAGAATCATCATGTATGCCAGTTGTACAGCGGGCCATTTCCATGATTTGGTTTCGCGCTGTGTGGCGGCAATGGTACTCATACACATCATGGCAAACACATAAAACACCAGCAGCGACCAGGCCAGAGCGGGCGTGTACATCGGTCCGCCAGTGCGGGGATTACGCTCCTGCCGCAGCCGTTCGCGCACGGTTACTCCCGCGTCGTCGCCCGCGTTGCCAATGCTGTAAATTGTGGCCATAGTACCAACAAATACCTCGCGGGCGGCAAAGGAGCTGAGCAGGGCAATCCCAATTTTCCAGTCGTAGCCAAGGGGCCGGATGGCGGGTTCGATAAAATGGCCGAACCGTCCGGCGTAGGATGCTTCGAGCCGTTCCGAGGCAATTTTATTTTGCAAATCACCATCGTTCAGGGCCGGGTTTTCCTGCCGGACGCGGCTCTCGGCTCGTTCCAGCGAATTGCCGGGGCCGTAGCTGGCCAGTACCCACAGCACAATAGAAATGGCTAAAATGACCCGCCCGGCTTCCCAGACAAACGCCCGCACACTCTCCCAGACCGACAGGCCCACGTGATTCCAGCGTGGGAGTTTGAACGTGGGTAATTCCATGATAAAGTAGCCGCGCTCCTTGGTTTTCAAGACTAACTTCAGCACCCAGGCTGCCAGCAACGCACTCGCTAAACCCAGCAGATAGAGGAACATTAGGGCCAGCCCCTGCATATTAAAAAGCCCCAGCACCCGCTCGTCGGGTACAACCAGCGCAATCAGGATAGTATAAATGGGCAACCGGGCCGAGCAGCTCATCAGGGGTGTTACCAGAATCGTGATGAGCCGGTCGCGCCGGGTGCCGATGCTGCGGGTAGCCATGATGGCCGGTACAGCGCAGGCCACGCCCGAAATCAGCGGTACCA
>JBBRUB010000255.1:0-5842 GCA_038248175.1 Cytophagales bacterium
CCATCAAAGGCGTTGGCCGCTGGACGGTAGAAATGCTGCTGATGTTTGTACTGGACCGGCCCGACGTATTTCCGATCGATGATCTGGTGATCCGGCAGCGCATCATTCGGGCGTATCCGCAGCAAACCAACGGGCTGACGGGTCGGGCGTTGTATAAAACACTTCAGGAGATTGCCGGTGCGTGGCAACCGTACCGCACCACGGCCTGCCGGTACTTGTGGCGGTGGCAACCTACAATTTCTTCACCAGCACCGCTACCTTAGACTGAACGCTGATGAGTACCTGAACGCCGTCGGGCCGGACCACAATCCGCTGCGGCACCATCCTGAACTGCGCCACGTCCAGCCCCGTTTTCCGGCCCACCTTTCCGCGTGCAAATGCCGTTTCTATTTTGCCGGGCACTTCACTAATCTGATGGCCCAGCGGAATGACCATAGCCGCCTGGAGCGTATCGCGGAGGTGGTCGTGCAGGAGCCAGTCGGCGGTGGCCAGTAGTCGCTCTTTGGTAGCCACATCGAAATCTATACGCTTCATTATCAGCGTATTCGTCAGAGTATCGTAGTCAGGCTGCCCCCGAAAGAAGAGGGTTCCATTGACGGCTCCCCGTACGTCGGTTTTCAGAATCAATGACTGGCCATTACCGTAAATGGACACTTTTTTTATGGTGATCTGCCCACCCATCAGGTCGAGTTTTTCGGTTGATAATCGGCTGGCCAGTATGCGGTTCAGATCAGCGAAGGGAATAAAGGCCAGTACGTGCAGCCGTGACTTTTCGGGCAGTTTGTCCCGGCGCAGCAGCTGGGGCAGTGCCTCAACCGGGCGTCCAACCGGCTCCGGGCCAACGTGCGTATCGACCCGGAAGGCAATTTGTAGCGGTACGGTTAACTCGTTGGTATTGCCAAACACCGGAGCAGCTGCCACGCTGAACGGGCGCGGAATCAGCCAGATTTCTTCGGGTGCCTTACCAATACGTAACGGTTTTTGTATGTCGCGCCAGATTTTCCGGATATCGCGGTCAAGCCGGAGTTCAGTATGGACGGCCTTGTCGATGGCGGCTTCAATGTCGGCCCGGCGTTTGTCGAGGATCGACTCGGCCAGTCCGGTACTGCCAACATTGATGCCGAGCAGTTTGATTTTGGGCTTTTCGATCCAGGTATAATCCCGGAACTGCGAGCGGGTGTTAAGCCGCCAGTTTGGTCCAATAGTCAGGGGCGAGAGCAGGTTAACGGAAAGGGCGCAGAGTTTCCGGCTTTTTTTCTCTTTGCGAAGGCCGATGGGGTTGCTGTACCAAACCTGCAATGGAGCCGAGATAGATACCTCCCGATTGGCGTACTGGACTTTGACCGGGCCGGTGCGTACTACGCGGAGGTTCCAGGCTTCTCCCTTCTTACCCCGGAAGGTTTCCTCATTGACCAGTACCGGATTGAGCGATTCGTTGATTTTCGCTTCCAGTTCAGAGATGGGAAACGTGATGTTGCCCGCTACGTACGAGATGGGATCGGGTATGGCTGGTTCAAACGCCTGCTGTGCGGGAGCTTCGGGCCGAACCCGGTTACATCCAGCCGCAATGGCCAGTAACAAGCTGAAAAGAAAAAATCCGGTGATTCGTTGAGCAACCATTTGCTTCAACAAACTACCAGATTACCCAAATGTTAGCCCACTGAGTTTATAGTCTTTCTACTTTTCGTGTCATCGTCGTTTTTTCATCCGTGGCACAGCCGCAATTCTTACCGCAGCCTGTCTGCTTCCGGGCAAACGACCGATACGCCCGCCGACCGAGATAGGACATTGCCAGCGCAAAAATCAGAAGAATGATGAGTTGCTGCATTGTAGTAGCGCGGGCGGTAGCCCGCAGGCTTTGTTTACCAAACGCGGGGGCCTACAAAGCCGGTTCCCGATAAGGGGCCACGACGAGCAGAGCCTGCGGGTTGCCACCCGCGCTACCCCCACCTGTTCCGTTCGGCCAGCCGATTGGCATGCTGATAATGATGTTCGCCGTGCCAGGCGTAGTTGGCAGCTTGCTGGGCGAGAGTAAAGGTGCGGTTGCTGCCGGGGTGATAAAATGTGTGCTGTAATTCGGCTTCGGTAAGGGCGTCAAAAATCGTTGCCCAGCGCAGGTGCAGACTGTTCAGCAAGACCAGCGAGGGCGCAATCGTAAGTCGGGAGTCGGGCAGTTTAGCCCACTCGCCTTCTTTGTAAGGAAGGATGGTGGGGTTGTTTTCGGTCAGGGCGAGTTTGGTACGAACGTATCCGTTTATATGGCTATCGGCGATGTGATGCACCAGTTGCCGCACCGTCCAGCCGCCGTGTCGGTACGGTGTGTCAAGCCGGGCGTCGGGCCAGTTCCCCACGAGTGCAGTGAGTTTAGTGGGCAGGCTGGCAATTGCCATCCTGTGCTGTTTTGTCTCGTTGGGCGAGTACATGGGCTGGGCGGCAAATTCGCCAATGGGGTAGCGCAGGTCTGTTTGCATACTGTGCGTAGGTTGAGCCGAACAGCCCGTTCTGGAGCCGCCCGCGTGGTTGTCAATGTTCGTGGTTCAGACTTGTTTCGCCGATGATTCGGACAAAGAAGCCGGATGTCTGGTTATCGTTTCGGGCTGAAAGCTGAACTTCTTTTTTAATACGGCCAGTTGTTCGGCCTGTTTTCTAATAACGGCTTCCCCCACCGAGTCATCGCGGTACCTGTCGCGCCAGACACACTCGTCAACCGGCGTGTCGATGAGCTGGTACTGAATGTCAACGGCATCGAAATGACTGGTCAGTAGTCTTCTGAAGTCATTGATGTAGCTAAGCCGCAGGTTGGTATTGTCGATCAAAATATGCCAGCCACGCGACAGGCCGGCAACAATAGTTGTTTTCTGCAACTCGTTCACTACCTGTTCAAGCCGGTCTTTGTCAGCATCCGACCAGGTTTGCCAGTACTCCGGCAGCGGCACGGACAGCAGGCTCCGGCGCAGGTCATCGCGATTGACGCGCAGGTAGTTGGGATGTTCGGCGCAGAACTGCCGGGCAAACATAGATTTGCCACTACCACTCAGGCCACTCAAAATCAGCACTTTCTTCATCGACCGACGGGGTTTCGCCCTGTTTCACAAAATCGTATGACACTAAACTTTTGCCGTTGGGCATCCGAAACGTCTGGCTTCCCTCAAAACGGAAATCCGGCTGGGCCTGCTGCCGCAGGGTTTCGTCGGGTACTTCGGTGGCAATGGCGGCAACGGGCCAGAGCGTTGTTACGCCCGTGTTGCTCACCCAGCCCGTGTCATTGCTGCGCTGGAGTACCACATTCAGCAAACCGCCGGGCCGAAGCACCTGCCGAAAGCTGGCAAAAGCGCGACTCAGATCGACGTATTCAAGGAATAAATGGCAGATAATCAGATCGACCGAATCAGGCGGAATAGGTACCGGATCGTGGTTGATATCTGTTTGTACCAGCACCAGTTCGTTCAAAATGGGATCGTAACGGTCGTGGCAGATGGAGAGGTACGTTGGGTTGAGGTCAACAGCATACACCGTGCGGGCGTCGGCAAAATGCGCGAAGCCGTTACCGGTGCAGGCACCATATACAGCCACCGTTTGCGGGTATCGCTGCTGCTGCACTTTCTCCTGCGTGATGTCGCTCAGCGACGCCAGTTGGCCAACGGTTTCGTGGCTCATATGCCGTTCATAATCGGCGTAGGGTACGCTTTTCCAGGGATTCATAGCTATTGGGCAGGAGAATTATTCGCTACTAAAGCTACATAATCACACGGCAATGGGTTCAGCGACCCGAACCCGAAACCGCCCCCGGAAGTACACAAATGAACCTACCACTAAACCGCTGTACAGCACGGCCAGGACATACGCGCCGTTCACAAAAAAATCGTGGTAGCTAAGGCTTCCCTGCCCAAAGTTCTTGTACAAAAGCACGCTAACACTACCCAGATAAGCGTACCAGTCGGCCAGCGTCACAATGAATCCCACCGTACTAACGTAGCGGAAACTGGCAATCAGCCGCTCAAAATACAGGCCATTACAGGGTACGTAGCCCATGTACAGCCCCATTCCCGTGAGCATGAACCACACGCCCGGCGGCAGCATCCCTGCCGAATACGCCCAGGTACTCAGCCCCACCAACGCCCCGCCCAGCAGCATAATGCCGTTGAGCAGTGCGAACGCCCGAAAATTATCGGTAACGCGCTGCAACAGGGCCATTACGATAAGGATACCAACGGCTACCAGCGTTTCGGTCTGGGCAAAAATACCGAAGTTGTCAACGCCCGCGTCGCGCAGGATTTCGGGGCCGAAGTTATCGCGGAAGTCGCGGAAGGCCGACAGCAGCACGTAGCTCGCAATGAGCAGCACCAGGCCCGGCAGGAAGCTTTTTACGAACGACCGGCGTTCAGCAGCGTTCATGGGTTTGCGTTCGGTGCGGAGGGCGCGGTCTTCTGGCGTGGGCGGGGGCAGCAACGTAAGGGCATACACCGACACCAGCAGCGGCACAGCAAACAACGCCCCCGTTACAAACGGCAGCCAGAACTCCGACACACCCCAGTTGGCCCGCACCATGAGCGCAACGGTCTTGACAAAGCCCGACGCAAAAATGAACGAAGCCGTCAGCCCCGCCACCAGCGCGTCGGTTTGCCGCCGGCCTTCCAGAAAGCCGAGCATGATGCCATATATCAACCCCAGCGGCAGGCCATTCAGGAACAGGAACACGATGTTATACGGTGCCGGAACCAGCGCAAACCCCAGCAGTGCCAGCCAAGCCATGCCCACAAACAACAGCATATTCGACGCCCGGCGGCCCGGCGACATCTCTGAAACGACCTTTACACCAATGCGTTTGGATACCGCGTAGCCCAGCACCTGCGCCGTGATGAGCCAGATTTTATAGCTTATCCCGGCGAACATCATACCCTCAAACGTAGCGGCAGTAATGCCCTTGCGGAAAGCAAACATACAGGCGTAGGCACAAAATGCAGACACCGCCCCGAAGAGCGTGAACAGGGCAGGATTACGCAGAAAAGCGGGAGTAGTTGTAGTCACGGCGCAAACTACGCAACTTCTGCCAGTACCCATCGGCGGGGTCGCGGTTCGGTCTGCCTGCCATTTACCGATGCTTACCCCTTGATTTTGCCGTCCGGCAACACACTACTCCGGTTCACGCTGCGTCTGCCCGATCATGGCGCAGCCGCCCATGCCCGACAAAAGCCTGTTGTGATATTAGCCACGCCCTGTGCCAGGCATTCTTTATTGCCCCGCCCCGTGTGCCGAGAATCATGCCGGGTCAACCACTCAGAATAGACATAAATAACCAAACCGGCCCGGCTTAAACTATCCGGTAAAATGGGGGTTATTGACAGACAAACTCAACGCCAATTAGTATGCATTGCCTTCTGTTTTCGTTCCTGTTTTTTGGAGTTTCGTCAGTTTGCGTAGCGCAGGTCGATACGGCTGGTTTTGACCGTAGCCGCGCCAGAAAGGCTCCGCAGCGTGAGGTGCTGATTCCGGGCATCAACTCACCCACGTCGTCGCCGGGAACGCTCATGCAGTCGTCGCCCGACCCGAACGTACTACCCGCCGGTCAGCGCGACCGTAAAACCCACCCCCCCACCGACCCGCGTGCGTTTGGGGTAGCCATTCCACTCGGCAAATCGAAGAAGGATACGCTGCGAAAGCAAAATTGATTTACCACAATGATAAGGGTTGTCATGCTGACCGGTTAGCATGACAGAATATAAATCAGAACGTAATACTCTCCTCTTTCTCATCGAAGAAGACGTAGTTCAGGAAATCACAGTAGGGTTTCAGGATGCGGCTACCCCGGATAATTTGGTCGGCAAAACCGGCATTCGTGACC
>JBBRUB010000256.1:0-5829 GCA_038248175.1 Cytophagales bacterium
CAAGAGACTCCCCGTCTTGATTGTCGTTTTGATATATTAACAACATATGTATAATCAAAATGTATATTTCTGAATAATAGGGCATCTTTATAGTAAAAAAAGAACATAAGTAATTTTACAAGACCCACGACAACAGGAGACGATGTCTGGCTCTGAATAGAATTTAACAATCACCTAAAAATCAGTAAGTTACACACCAATGCGTTAGTAAAGAGTAATTATGGACGATCAAATCGTACCTCATAGTTCGATAACATCTACTAAATCAGCCCTTAAGAAAACATTGGATATCATTTGTGGGAAATGGCGATTACACATCATTTTTCAATTAGGTAACGAAGTTCGCCGGTACGGCGAACTTCGCCGGATGATACCTGACATCAGCGAAAAAGTGTTGGTTCAGGAGTTGAAAGCGTTGGTAGCTCTGGGGGTGTTAGAGAAAAAATCATATAGTGAAACCCCCCCTGTGTAGAGTACGGTCTTACCATAAAAGGTCTTCAGGTGCTGCCAACACTATTGAATCTGATTACGGTGGGCGAAGTCTTTATGGATGTAAATCCGCTCGATACGTACGGACTCCCCGGTAGGTTGAACGATGATAAGTTAGACGGCATTGGCGGAATGGACGGTAAATAGAGAAGGGTTTGCTGATCTACAGATTCATCAACTAATTCTGAATCCTCTTCGTTGTTTTTCATACCAACAACGGGGAGTCAATGGTGCAACACACATACAGCTTACCGATAACCGTAGTGGGCATTCTCTCCATTGCTTTTGCTCTGCTGATAGATGGGTCCTATAGACATGACTATTTGCCTGCCCATCTGGCCCGAGTCCAGACAGTACAAAAAGCACCTGCCTACCAGCGAACGCTGCGGTTTAATGTCTATACGTTTACCGTAGAAACGCCCGATACAGGAACCGTTGGGGTGGCATCCATTAAGGCATGGCGGGGACAGCTTCTGCTCACAAATTTTACGGTACGCATTGACGGACCCATTGCCGGAGCTGAAGTGGCCGACCTGGATGGCAATCGGTTTCCCGAACTATATATATTCAGTCAGAGTACCGGCAGTGGCTCGTTTGGTCGGGTGTATGGCTGGCAGTTCCTGCCCGAACGTAAAGCAAATATTACCCCCCTCAACTGGCAACTTTCTTTCGAAACCGGTTATATGGGCCATGATAGTCTGTGGCTGGAGCGGGGCGTTCTCTGCCGCCAGTTTCCCCGCTATCAACCCGGCGATGCCAACGCCAGCCCCAGCGGTGGCACCGGCATGATGCGCTACCAGCTCCGCCCCGCCGGCCAGGGATTTGTCTTAAAAGAGTTATAGAGTTGTACAGTTATAGAGTTGGCTGACGCAGGATATTTCGTGCGGGGGCCAGCGCTGTAACCCTACAACTTCCTCAAAAGAGTCGGATGCCGAGCGTAACCGTACCCATACCAATGTACCCGCTGATGTTGGCATCGTTATAAATACCACCCACTGGCAGCATGTACCGGATGTCAAGATCGAACCGGCGCAGAAATGTGTAGCCAACGCCTGCTTCGAGTGTGTACGTAACCGGACTGATTTTCAGGGTACTGGCCAACGGATTTCCAGGGTCTGGATTTACCAGATCGGTGGTCGTTTCAGGGGCTTCAATGGCAAGGCCAGCCAGCCGGGCGGTGGTGTTTTGTTTTACCTGCGCTTTGGCTGTAACGAGCAAACCTGGCCCTGCAAAAGCCCGCAAGCGTTCTCCCAGCCACGTTTTACCCACCAGTACCGGAATATTGACCGACTCCAGCACCGACTCTGAAATCAGGTTGATGCCAATGGGCGTTTGGTTCGGTATCTGCGGAGGTACCGACAGGCCCGACAAAAAAGCGGCAGTGCCAGCCGATACGGTGAAATCAGTTTTCTGGGGTAGCACAAACCGGTTGTAGTCAACGCCGGTCTGCACGAAAAAGCGATTGAAGTTTCGCCGGACCCACAGCCCTGCCGAGTACCCTGTGCCAATACCGTTGGTTCTGTTGTTGAGTTCGGGTACGCTGCCCACGCGGGGAATGGTAATGGCCGGAACGGTAGTATAGCCGTGCGTCAGCGTGACGCCACCCCGGATACCACCCTCAAAACGATTTTGTGCCAGCGACACTGGTATAGTCAACGCGCAAAGGACTACGGAGAAAAGGGGGGTTCTCATGTTTTTTTTGACAAACTTCGCATAGAGACCTCAGACGGGCAACCTCCGTTCGGACAAAAGATAAAACATTCACAAAACCTGCCTGTTGTTTCAACCAGAAAGGTTAGCGTACTTGCCAGCCTTTTAGTGAAACCATTGTTCATTTTAAACCACAAAACAATATGGGTCTCTTATCATTCTTCAAAGGCGTTGGCGAGAAAATCTTCAACAAAGAGCAGGAAACTCCCGCACAGCCCGAAGCCGCTGAACCACTCCGCGCTCAGGCCCTGCTCGATCACGTGAAGAAACTGGGTCTTTCCTACAAAACCCTGACCGTTAAAACCAAAGGTGATACGGTAATTCTGACCGGTTCGGTAGAAGAGCAGGCAGATGCCGAGAAAATTACGCTCGCCGTTGGTAACGTAGAAGGTGTAGCCGCCGTAGATAATCAGCTCGAAGTAGCTCAGCTCACGCCAGCCGGTAAGTTCTACACCGTGAAGTCGGGCGATACGCTGTCGAAAATCTCGAAAGAGGTCTATGACGACCCCATGAAGTACGGCGTCATCTTCGAAGCCAACAAGCCTATGCTCAGCGACCCCGACAAAATCTATCCCGATCAGGTCCTGCGCATTCCGCAACTGTAAAAGAAGTGAGTGAATGAAGTAAATGGAAGAGAGGGAAGAGAGGGAGGAAAGGGATTACTTACGCATAGAGTTCGCGCGTAAGCAATCCCCTTCCTCCCTCTCTTCCATTTACTCCCCCTTTTCCCCTTTCATCCTTCTTTCAAACAGAACTGCGACCGGTCATGTTTTATGCGTTGTCAACTAACGTTATAGAAAATATGGCCGTTCACTTACTACCGCTTCTAAAAGATCAGTTCACCCCCGCCGTCATTGACCGGCTTGCTGCCGAACTCAACGAACAGCCCACCAATATTGGTAAAATCGCCGGTGGAGCCGTTCCTGTACTGCTGGCTGCACTAACCCGGCGCGTAGAAGCCACCGGGGACGCATCGTCCATCGTCAGTGTACTGGAAAAGGGCGATTATCGCAATGCACCCCTCGACGTTAGCCAGGCTCTTGACTTGCTGGGCGAAACCCGCCGGGCTGCCGTTACCAGCGAATCATTTTTACAGGAAATTTTTGGCGATCGACTCGAGCGTACCAATGAGCTGCTTAGCACGTACAGCGGTACAAAACCGGCTTCGTCGGGTACGGTGCTGGGGCTGGTAGCCTCGGTGCTGATGAGCAGTCTGGGGCGTCAGGAGAACGAAAACGGCCTCTCGGCCCACAGCCTGCAAACGCTTTTGCTGGGTCAGGCCACCGAGTTTCGTAAGGCTATCCCATCGGGACTCGACGCGGTGGGTAGTCTGCTGGGGTTTGATAAGCTGGTAACCCCCACCGGACCTGTGACGGAGGTTCAGGGAGCCGATAATTTCAGCGGTACCATCATCAACCCAAACATTCCCAAAAGCAGCGAGGGCGACCGGCGCATCGAAAACGTGCAGTGGCTGCGCTGGGCGTTGATTGCCATGGGGGTATTGGTGGCTGCGCTCATTATTCAGAAGTGCAGCCAGAACCAAAACAGTATCGATGGTGTCAGCACCGACTCGACGTCGGCTTATGAACCTGATTTCGTGGAAGATACCTCAGCCGTTACCAAGCAAAGCATACTGGAAGCCAACGGACAGGTTGCTGACTCGACCGCACCCGGCGCACTCGGCATCCGTGACTCTTCGGCAGAGACCAGTCAGAACAACGGCACTGGTTCAGCGAACGGAACGACCAATGGCCCCAACATACTGGTACAGCGCGAACTGCCCAATGGTCGTAAACTGACGCTGGGCGAACGAGCCTTTACAAACCAGCTTGCGCAGTTTATCGCTTCCAAACCGAAAAATCCGGCTCGTACCTTTACTTTCGACGGGCTGACGTTTGAAACCAGCTCAAACCGCATCACAACGGCATCGCGCCCGGAGGTCAACAACCTGATCGAGATTATGAAGGCGTACCCGGATTTACGCATCCGCATTGAAGGGCACACCGACAACACCGGTAATCCCGATACCAACCGCGAACTGTCGCTTAACCGGGCCAACGCCGTTCGGTCGGCGTTGCTGGCGGCTGGCATTGTCGATGTGCGGGTAACCACGCGGGGTTACGGTTCTATGCAGCCCACTGCCAGTAATGACACCGAAGAAGGCCGTCAGCGTAACCGGCGCATCGACGTAGCTATTGTGAAACTGTAAACTGACCATGAACCACAATCAATTAGGAAACACGGGTGTACTCGTGTCCGAAATCTGTCTCGGTACGATGACCGTCGCCGATGAGCAGCTCACCAAACTCGATGAAGTCAGCGCGACGCCCAAACCGTACCCACAGTGGATGATTGAGCGGTAGGGTGACGACCGCAAGTAACGCGACAGTTCGCTGCTGCGGCTTGCAAATCCAGCGCGGTGTGCCGTATTTTGTAACCATAAATCTTAGTATCTGCCATGATATTTCCTGAAGAGTTGCGCTATACATCAGATCACGAATGGATTCGGATTGAGGACGATGGTACCGCCGTAATTGGCATCACCGATTTTGCGCAGCATGAACTGGGCGACATCGTTTTTGTGGACGTAGCCACGACCGGACAAACGCTCAAACAGGGCGACGTATTTGGCTCGGTCGAAGCCGTCAAAACCGTGTCTGACCTGTTTCTGCCCATCGACGGTGAGGTGCTGGAATTGAATTCAGCCATTGAAAAGTCGCCCGAACTGCTCAATAGCGATCCTTACGGTGAGGGCTGGATCATAAAAATGAAACCTGCCGATGCCGTGCAGAAGGACGGTCTGCTGTCGGTTGGTGCGTATCAGGAACTGGTGGGTGCCTGATCCATTTCTGACTTAACTGAAAGGCTCCAACTGGCGTTTTGCCCGGCTGGAGCCTTTTTTCAGAACCTGACCTTGCCCAATCCGTTCGTACCTTTCTGCGTTGATTTTCCATTGTCATGCAATTTCTGATTCGTGCAGCCCACATTATTGCCTTGAAGCGACGTGATCGCAGCGTCGGCGGTGACCGATACCACAACGACTTTGTCTCGGGTGACGGTCTGGATGGACTCGCCATCGTCAAAGGACGCCGTTACGGGCATAACCTGTTTTCCGCCATTGTGCGGTTCGTCTTCATGGCCGGCGACTCCCCGCTTCACACGCGGTTCTTTCGTCAACTCATCGAGGCCCGAATTCGATGATTCGCGCGGCTTCACGAAGTTCGCGGCTGCCGCGTCGGGATTTGCCGCCAGGGATTTGCGACCTGGCTCTTTGAAATCGACCGCCGAGGCGCAACCGACAACAACGGCGATTCCAATCACGCTGCCTCCGCAGTACCAGCGCCACATGTTCGAACGAATTCCTTGTTCTTTCATCACGCCCCTCATGGACTCACCGAAAGGTTGTAAGCATTGACCGAGCCGAAGCCGATCACATCAATTACGTAAGTCTGACCTGCTGTTGTACAAAACGTCACGCTCGGACAATTCGAAGTTGAGCCCGACGATTTCTCGTCCGCTCCAAGCAAGACGCCCTTACCGTAGACGGCCATATCGAGCAGATCGTTGGAGGCGCAAGTCTCTGTTCCCTGCGAAATCGACGTGACCGATACCGTTGTGGTGCTGCTGGTC
>JBBRUB010000257.1:0-5793 GCA_038248175.1 Cytophagales bacterium
CGAACTGTTGGCAGGCGTGTTTGGTTGCCGGTCGTTGCTGCGGTTGCGGTCATTGGTGGCCGGTGCGCTGTTGGTACGACCACCATTTCCCTGCGGACGCCGGGGTTCGCGGTTGCCTCCTCCGTTACTACGGCCCTGCCGTTGCGGGGGCGCGGGCGTTACCTTCGTCGTATCGAAATTGGGCGGAAACGGATGATCCGTTATCACCGGCACTTTCTTGCCAATCAGTTTCTGAATGTCGCGCAGGTATTCGGTTTCTTCCTGTTCGCAGAACGACAGCGCGATACCATCGTGACCGGCCCGGCCCGTGCGGCCAATGCGGTGTACGTAGGTTTCGGGAATGTTAGGCAGTTCGTAGTTTATAACGTGCGAAAGTTCTTCGACGTCAATACCCCGCGCGGCAATATCGGTAGCTACCAGCACGCGCGTTTCGCCACTTTTGAAGTTGGAGAGGGCGCGTTGCCGGGCGTTCTGCGATTTGTTGCCGTGAATGGCTTCGGCTTTGAAACCGCTTTTAACCAGATCTTGTACGACCTTAGCGGCACCGTGCTTGGTGCGGGCAAACACCAGCGCTGATTTTACGCTCTTATCGCTCAAAAGGTGCGTGAGCAGTTCCCGTTTGTCATCCTTGCCCACAAAATATAGAGCCTGGTCAATGGTGTCGGCAGTAGAAGAAACGGGAGTTACCTCTACTTTGGCCGGGTTGTTCAGAATCGTATCGGCCAGTTTAGCTACGTCGGGCGGCATCGTGGCCGAGAAAAACAGCGACTGACGATTCTCGGGTAACTTGGCAATGACTTTTCTGACGTCATGGATAAAGCCCATGTCGAGCATACGGTCGGCTTCGTCCAGCACAAAAAACTGGATGTCGCGCAGGTTAACGTGACCCTGTTGCATCAGATCGAGTAAACGACCCGGTGTGGCAATCAGCACGTCGAGACCAGCCCGAAGTGTGTTTACCTGACTGTGTTGCGAAACACCGCCAAAAATGACCGCATGGCGTACATTAAGGTGGCGACCGTAGGCGGCAAAGCTCTCATCGATCTGGATGGCCAGTTCGCGCGTGGGTGTCAGAATCAGGGTTTTGATGCGACGGGGACTCCCCGGATTTTTCGCGCGTTCTTCGTTCAGCAGTTGCAGAATCGGGATGGCGAAGGCAGCGGTTTTACCGGTTCCGGTCTGGGCGCAACCGAGCAGATCGCGTCGGGCTAAGAGAATCGGGATGGCTTCCTGCTGGATGGGGGTGGGGGTGGTGTATCCTTCTTCGGCGAGTGCCTTCTGGATGGGTTCAATCAGCGATAAATCGGAAAATTGCATGTAAAAGTGGACGTCGGCAGGCGGGGAATTGGGTTGTTTTTGAATCCGGTATCCAACGTCGAAAAAATGAAGTTATACGGCACTAACCCCCTGCCTGCAAATAAAGTGCCACGATTGGGTCACGTAGCCCGGATCACGTACCGGTCTGGGTTACGCGCTACTCGTAGATGCTGCCCGCCGTTTTCTCAACGATGCCCTTCGGCAACAGCCAGGCTATCAGCTTGCCCACTTTGTTGAGTGCGCCCGTTACAACCTCAGTTTGACCGGACAATGTAGCTTCGACGGCCTGCCGGGCTACCTCGGCAGGTGTCATGTTCACGCGTTTGGCGGCTTTGCGGCCTTTGTCGCCAATCTGTGCCCGGTCCACAAAGCCGGTATCGGTAGCACCCGGACACACGCAGGTAACGGTGACGGGTGAACGTTTCAGTTCCTGCGCCAAGCCCCGGCTGAACTGCAATACGAGCGATTTGGAGGCTGCGTACAAACTCAGACGTGGAATGGCCTGGTAGGCTGCCGAGCTGCCAATGTTCAGGATATAGGCGCGGGACTGCTGCCGAAACTGGGGTAAAAACAAATAACAGAGTTCGATCAGCGCGGTATTGTTGACGGCCAGCATGTTCAGGTGTTCTGTCAACGCATGACTCTCAAACGGTCCGCTTAGTCCATAACCAGCATTGTTGACCAGCAGTTGCACGGCGTAATCATCCTTGCTACACCAGTCCAGTACCTGTTGTGCCGCGCCGGGTTCGGCTAAATCAACCGCCAGAAAATGAGCCTGAACGCCGTATGTAGCTGCCAGTCGCTGACTTTCCTGCACCAGCGTGGCTTCGGAACGAGCCACCAGTAGCAGATCGAATTTTCGGCGGGCCAGTTCGTCGGCAATGGCCAGACCAATTCCCCGGCTGGCACCGGTAATGAGGGCGTAGGGCATAATGAGGGAGGAGAGGGAATAAATAGAGAAGAGGGACGAGGGGAAAAAGGGCTTTCGCATTAGAATCCCTTTCTTCCCCCTCGTCCCTCTTCTCCATTTACCACCTTTTTTTTATATGTTGACTTTCGAAATGAACCGGTGGTAAAACGGCGTTTTGCTATTCTCGTGCTTAGGCATGTACTTCCCCGTCACGATTGGTACGTACATGACGCGCCGACGGCTGGCCTCGCCCACGTGGGGCGACTGCTGCGCCCGGTGCCAGAGACGACCATCATGTACTGACAAATCGCCCGCGTTGATGTCAAAGCCGATTTCGGACTTATCTTGATCGTTATCAACGAAATACTTCTTACGGAAGAGCATCTTGATAATACCCTGCTTGTGGGTGCCGGGAATAACACGCAGCCCGCCATTTTCGTAGGGGGTATCGTTGAGGTGAATACCCACGTTGAGCATCGGCATGATGCGCTGCCCCAGAAAAATATCGCGCGGGCTATCGGTATGCCAGCCCATCTGCGAGAATTTACTGTTTGGCGTCCTGACGTAGTGGTTCAGAATCAGCCCATCTTTCTCGATTTCGGCAATACGGCCTTCGTAAGGTTGCAGCAGGTCAACAACAGCCTGCAAACGGGGATCGTTGAGGAATTCATGAAGGGCGGTGCTGTACTGGGAGAGGAAACACATACGCTGAATCATCTGGTTGCCGTCTTCGTCCTGACCAAATTTCAGCGGTATGCCATTCACCTTATCCCGCTTCTCGTCGAGCCACTGCTTTTCGATGCGCTGGGTTTCGCTGATAAATAACTCAACTGTTCCGGGCCGGATGAAATTGCGAAAAACAATAACGCCGTTTCTTGTGAAAAACTGGCGTTGCTCCGGGGTAATGGTTTCGCCTAATGTGAAAGGAGGCAGGTCTATTTTGCTCATATTGGTGTTTTATCCTGTTGGTTGGACCAGGCGCTGGCAATTAATGCAACTTGCCATTGACGGAGGTATAACCGTAACGTACTGTTAACGGCAAATCTACTAAATTTACAATTTTCGGATTACTTTGCCGCCAGATAATTAATCCGGGTTTAAGCAATACTTACGTCAAAATTCAACTTCTATCAGGCCCTTAAATACTCGAATATGTCATTTTTAGGCTTGTTTTGGATCTTTTGAGCTGTTTTGTAGCTCAGCCAGACAGTCTGATAATACTCCACAAAGCTACCGGCCCAATTACTCCTAAAACGCGGAATGTTCTAATTCTACCCCCGTTGCCCGTTCTGCCGGGATCGACTGGCTAGCGGGGGCCACGCGTCGGTTTAACCTGACAGGCGTCCTCATTTGTATATTCAGTGCGCAGATATCAGCCCTTCATTCACTGTGCTTATCAACGGGGCAATTTATTTTCCGGGCAAACAATTCATCCCGAACCTTTTGTACGGATACTTCCCTAAGACGTTCCGGGGCCTGGGCAAAACCACGTCAGACCAGAACTTTGCACGTTGAACATTGCTTTTGAACAAGGGGAAACTACCCGATCCAACCACCAAGAGCCAGCTTTTTGCCGAGCCAGTAGAGCGGGTAGGTGAACACGAATGCCCCCAGCACATCAACGGTATAGTGTACGTGCTGCACCAGCAGCAACCCACCAACGGCCAGTGAACCAGCCAGTGCCAGCAACCGGGAAATTCGCTCGCGGAAGCACAGGAACATCAGGAAAATCGTGGACGTATGACCTGAATAAAAGAGGTCTTTAGTAATGTACGATTCGCCGTAGAACGCGTTGCTTATGGGGTCGATGAGCGGAATCAGGCCCACGGGCGGGTCGAGTGGCAGGAGCGTGATGCTGATCATACGCGACAGGCTGACGATAACGTAGCCATAGACGAACAGCATAAACACCACCGGACTGCGCCGGACCCGAATGATGAGCAGCAGGGCTGTGGCCCAGATAATCAGAAATATAGCGATGGATACGTCCGTAGCCGGTAGCTGATTCAGCACCCAGTCGTTCAGTACAGGGCCGCTTTTCTGTTCGATGGTCTGGAAGAAGTACGGGAATGTCAGCAGCAGCAGCACTAATGCGATAACACCAATGATAAGTTTTTTTCGGAAGGCCGGATGTTGCCAGGCTGCGTGCCAGGCCAGGTCGCCGGTAGGGTCAGGAGTGAGTATGCCCATAAACGTTGAAAAAGGCCGCAAAGATACGGACATTGCCGGCAAGCCGCAACGTATCACTCCACGCTTACACCATCAGCAGCCGCCATACGCCTGATAGTAACAACAGGATAAGCCCGGCGGGGGTTAACACTTTCCAGCACAGGTGCATCATTTGATCGACCCGGATGCGGGGAAACGTCCAGCGCACCCACATTTGTAGTAGCACTGCCAGAAACACTTTGCTTAGTAGCCAGAACGCGCCCGTTACGGTACCCCAGATTGTGCCGGGCGCACCACTCGTCCAGTCGGCGAGGAGTAGCGGGCCGATATTGGGCAGGGGCGTATTCCAGCTACCCAGAAACAGAATAGCCCCCAGGAATGATACCAGCAGCATCATGGCGTACTCCGACAGGTAGATCAGCGCGAACCGCATCCCGGAATATTCGGTGTGAAAACCGCCCACAATCTCCGACTCGCCTTCGGGCAAATCGAACGGGGCGCGGTTGCTTTCGGCGAGGGTGCAGATAAAGAAAATAACGTAGGCGATGAGCAAAAACGGGTTACGCAGGATGTTCCAAGAAAAGATACCACCCCAGTCCGTTACGTCGATGCCCAGAGCTTTCAGCCCAAACAGATAATTTACCTCGTCGGTGTAAATACCCTGCTGAAAGCTAAGCGTTTGCAGGTTCAGCGACTGCCCAATCATGACCACGCACAGAATAGTCAGCCCCAGCGGAATTTCGTAGGAGATAATCTGCGCTACTGACCGCATGGCCCCAAACAGCGAGTATTTGTTGTTGCTGCCCCAGCCCGCCATCAGAATGCCGACTACATCGAACGAGACGATGGCCATTAGGTAAAACACGCCCACTGCCGCACCGGACCCCTGAATATCGGGTGTGAGCGGTAAGACGGCAAAGCCCGCAAATACCGACGCGAAAATGACCGCCGGAGCCAGCAGAAACAACCGCCGGTCGGCAGCGGTGGGTATAATGTCTTCTTTCTGAAGCAGCTTCAGCAAATCGGCAAAGAGTTGCAGCATTCCCCACTTGCCGGTTTCCATGGGCCCCAGCCGGTCCTGCATAAACGCCGACAGCTTGCGTTCGGTGTAAACACCAACAACCACAAAGCCAGACGCAATCAGCAGGAAAAGGGGGAGAGCTAACATAATTAGGGTCAATTGTAGAGACGCAATACCCTGCGTCTCTACGTTAAAATTCGGCTTGTTTGGGCGCGCGGGGGAAAGGAATTACGTCGCGGATGTTGCCCATGCCGGTTACGAACTGCACCAGCCGCTCAAAACCCAGCCCGAAGCCCGCGTGCGGCGCCGACCCAAACCGGCGCGTATCCAGGTACCACCAGATGGCGTCCGGTTCGATGCCTACTTCCTGCATACG
>JBBRUB010000258.1:0-5771 GCA_038248175.1 Cytophagales bacterium
CGCCCATCCGGTGAAAATCGGCGAAGACCGTTTCCGGCTCGCGCGGTTCGGCGTAGAGCCGCTCTACATCATCCATACTCACTTTGACTAAGGCACCACTGGCAAGATAATTGGTCAGTATGCGCCAGGCCTGTTCGCGGTCAGGCCAGATGCTGGGGGCGTAGTTCGCGTCAATACTGATTCGACAACCAACGGCTTTGGCTCGTCGGGCTGCGTCAATAATGGTATCCTGAGCAGGTTGTTTACTCAGGGCAAAGCAGGTAGTATGGAAAATATCGGCCTGTGCCAGCAGCGAATCGGCTAGTTGACTGGGATGCAGACAGCGATCGGCCATACGGTAAGCCAAAAAATCGGGCGTCCCTGCTGTGCGCGACACCACTACTAAACTCGTTGGTTCGTATCGGTCAACAGCTACATTCGATACATCGACGCCCGTTTCTTCGACCTGACGAACAAGGTATTTGCCGATGTTATCATCACCGACACAAGCTACCAATGCCACTCTATTACCCAGCCGGGCCATGTTGGCCGCCATATTGGCCGGGCTGCCGCCCTGATACCGTCTGAAATCCTGTGCATCAAGCAAACTGCCGGAGACGTGGTGACCAATGAAATCAGCTAATAATTCGCCTACGGAAAGCAGCGCGTAGGGGCGGGGGGGAGTTGTCATATCAAAAAAAAAGTTGCGGCCAGAACCAGTCCTGACCGCAACAGCAAATGTAAAAAACCAGCGGGATTATCAGTGTCCACCCGCACCCACTGGCACCACTACGTCGTCCTTAGTTAGTGGGGTTTTAACCAAAAAGCAGGCAGCGGCTGCCAGTAGCAGACAGATACCAGCCAGTACCAGCGCGTTGCGGGGATCGTTGCCCAGTAGCGGTTTATAAAAAAGCGGTACCGTAAGCATACCAATGAATTGAGGCACACAAATAAAACCATTGAAAATGCCCATGTAAACGCCCATACGCTCTTTAGGCACCGAACCCGCCAGCATCAGATAGGGCATCGACATAATAGACCCCCACGCTAGACCAATAATACTCATGCCCACAAGGTAAATCATTTTGTCATTGGAGGTGAGGGTCAGGAAGAAACCCATAGCACCAATCGTGAGGAACATCGCATGAGTGGCACGGGCACTGCCGATAGCCCTGGCAATGCGCGGAATGAAGATTGAGACTACGGCGCAGGAGATGCTGAACATGGCAAAGCAAAGCCCGCCCCACTTGGTGCCTTCTTCAAAGCCAACTCTGTTCGAGATCGTGTCAGGTGCGTTAAACGCGTATTTAGCCGTTGCCAGTGATAAATACTGCCACATAAGTGGCAGGCCGTACCAGGTAAAAAATTTGACCCACCAGAGCTGTTTCATTACAGTTGGCATGGCTGACAGCGAGGCCAGTATTTCTTTGAAAACAGGAAGCATCAGAAACAGGTAACTGCCAGCGCCCACGCCTGCCCCCCACAGCAAACCCGTTACAAAACCGCCCATGCGCACAGCAAAAAAGAACGCCATAATACCCGCCCCCACAGTTAGAGCCAGATGCCAGAACGAAATCGACTTTTTTTCTTCGTCCGTAAAAACCTCTGGTTTTTTGTGCTGATCACTGACGGGCGGATGCTCTTTAGTCGTACGGATTGTCCAGAGTACCGAAATCAGGATGGCAGCGGCCCCAATATAAAATGGGTAACGGACCGAGTTTGGAATTCCATTTTCCATTTGCCCGCTCGACATTACCATCGATATGCCCAGAATAGGCAAGATATACGGCATCAGGTTGGCCAGGGTCTGTCCAAATCCAACCATAAACGACTGTACGGCAAAACCGGTGGGGCGTTGCTTCTCGTTGAGCATATCGCCTACAAACGCCCGGAAGGGTTCCATCGCGGAGTTGAGACCCGCATCGAGCATCCACATCAGCCCTGCTGCCATCCAGATATAGGATGAATTTGGCATCATTATCATAGCAACACTACCCAGCAGAGCACCCGCCAGGATAAACGGCTTTCGGCGGCCCCAGCGTGGCGACCAGCTTTTGTCTGAAATGGCTCCAATAATTGGCTGGAGCAATAGCCCGGTTAGTGGCCCAGCCAGCCAAAGGCCCGGAATAGAGGCTTCATCGGCACCCAAATAGCGGTAAATAGGACTCATATTGGCCTGTTGAAGGCCAAAACCGTATTGAATGCCCAGAAAGCCAAAACTCATGTTCCAGATTTGCCAGAAACTCAGGTTAGACTTTGTTGTGACGTCTGGCTGTTTGACTTGTTCGGTTTGCATATAAACAGTTGCGTTAACTATGAGCGTTACGTTATTGACAGAGTAACGAACAGACAACAATAATACACGCTGGTTTGCAGGATAGACAGATAATTTTGGCTTATTTTTTTGGTGAGTCGTATTTTTACCGAATGATCCCGAAAACGCCCTCATGGACAGTCTTACTCTTGCTGGCGTTTACGGGATTCTTTCGGCCTGAATTTGCTCACGCTACTATTGACTCCACGCAGTCGATCATTATTGGCTCAATTACTCTAACCGGTAACAACCGCACCCGCGATCGCATTGTGCTGCGTGAAATGACCCTGCACCCCGGCGATACTGTCCGGCTGGCCGATTTGCCCGGTAAACTGGCCTGGGACCGGCGCAATATTAGCAACACCAATCTGTTTATTGCCGTTGAAATACTGATAGAAACAGGCCCTGTTGTTGACAGTACCCAGCGGCTCAGGTACGACCTGACGGTGGTGATGAAAGAACGCTGGTACCTGATTGCCTACCCCGTTTTTGACCCTGCCGACCGCAATCTGAATGAGTGGTGGTACGACCGGGGCCGTGACCTCCGGCGGGTTATCTATGGCGGTCGGCTTAGCTATCGAAATGTAACGGGCAACAATGACAAACTCCAACTGGCCATCGAACGCGGCTTTCTGTCGCGCACGGTCGTCTCCTACGCTATACCGTACATTGACCGGAAGCAGCGGATTGGTCTGCGGGCCGATTTTGTTTATCTGACCAATAAAGAAATTCCCTACCGCACTCAGTTCGATAAATGGATTTACGCCAAATCGGAAAACATACTCCGCAAACGAATTTACGGATCGCTGACGACCACCTACCGGCGTGGGTTGTACCAGTATCATTCTGTCAATGCCCGCTACGACCACAATACCATTGGCGACACCATTGCCGAACTCAACCCCGATTATTTTCTGGGTGGTCGAACGCAGCAGCATTACCTGAGCCTGAGTTATAGCTATCGCTACGACCGGCGAGACAACGCGCCCTATCCATTGCGGGGTACGGTGCTGGTAGGTAATGTGGGTGCAAACGGTGTGTTGCCAAACGACGACCTCCGGTTTGTTGAAATGAGCGGATCGGCCACGCGCTTCTGGCCGCTGGGGGGGCGATTCTACGCAGCTGCCAACCTGTATGGTCGCGTCACGCTGCCCGACCAACAACCATACTTCCTGTTGCGCGGCCTGGGCCGGGGTACCGACATTTTACGCGGCTACGAACTCTTTGTCATTGACGGGCAGCGGACCGGTATCTGGCGCAACAGTCTGCGTTATCAGCTTTTCGATACCGTAAAGCAATGGGAGTGGGTACCCCTAAAGCAGTTCAGTACCATACCTGTTTCGGCGTATATCACCGCCTTTGCCGACGCGGGTTATGTGAGCAGCACGGTGGCTGGGCAGTATCAGAGCAATCTGGCCAATCGTATGCTGTTTGGCACGGGCGTTAGTCTGGACCTCGTAACGTACTACAACATGGTGTTTCGGTTCAGCGGCACAATAAACGCACAGGGCAAGACCGGCTTTTTTTTCAATCTGGCGCAGGAATTGTAGGCGTACATGATGTCTTGCTTTTATTGAAGTGAGCAGACAGGCCGGACGAATTCACAGGCTGTTGCGGGGAATCTAAGGTACCCGCGTCCAGGTAATGGTTTTGCCAATCATTTTCATGCCGAGCACGTAGGCGCGAACGTCCATTGTGTTGGCATCGCGCAGCGTGAGTTCGCAACCATAGGTTTTGCCGTCTTCGGGGTTGTAAATCTGCCCGCCCGTCCAGATGTTATCGCCGATGTACTGCAAATTACTCATGATGTTCATGCCTATCAGCGGGCGGCTTCGCATCAAAATATCGGGGTTGAATTTATCGTATTTGGGCTGATTGGTGACGAATTCGTTTGGTTCGAGCATCCAGATGATTTTGCCGTAATAGTGGTTTCCATGCTGGTAAATTTGCACCTGATTACGTTTTTTCTGACTCAGCCAACGGCCGTTGAGCGCGTCAGGATTGGAAGTATTACCAGTAAAGGAAAGAAAGGGTATCAGCATTACCAGCAGAAAACAGGGATTAAAACAGGTGGTCATGGATACGTGAGAAGTAGTTAACGTACTACGGGCAGTAAACAAAAAAAGACCGGGTCATAGCATGACTCCGGTCTTTTTTTGCCCTATCCCGGAATGCTATCTTCGGGTATTAGAGTGTTTGAAGTACTCAATGGTTTAAGCAGTGACCATCTGCTTGCTCTCAACAGATCGGTTTTCCTGTTCTTCTATAGCTTTCTTCTGCATGGCAATCTGTGTCGGACTTCCAAAGATATAAAACAGTTTTTGACGGATGCCTTTGGCCTGCCGAACGTCCTGTATAATCTCCGCTATTTCGTGGAAGTTGATAAAGAACGGGTTAGCCTTATTACCTGCCAGGTTTGTGGTAATACCATAAATGACCTGCTCTTCTTCAGGTTGATACGTGCCAAAAATTCGATCCCAGAAAATGAATGTGGCTCCGAAATTCTTGTCGATGTATTTCTCCTGCGAACCGTGGTGTACGCGGTGGTTCGAAGGCGTCGCAAAGATATACTCTACCCAGCGGGGCATTTTGCGGATGTATTCGGTGTGTACCCAGAACTGGAATAGAACGGCCAGCTGATTGGTCACGAAGAAAATTACAGGATGAAAACCCATCAAAGCTACTGGCAGGAAAAAAACAATTTTCAGGTGCTGAATCCAACTCAGGCGGTACGAGACCGTCAGATTGTAGCGTTCGCCGGTGTGATGTACTACGTGGGTTGCCCACCAGAACCGTTGTCCGTGCGAAACGCGGTGCGCCCAGTAGCTGCAAAAATCCAGCAGTATATAGCAGGGAATGAGCATCCACCAGTTGAGTTCCATACGCCAGGGAAGCTGGTTATAGACCCAGATACAGATGTAAATCAACCCCACTTTCAAAGTAGCCCCAACAAGCAGATTGCCAAAGCCCACCAGCACCGAGCCGATAGTTTCTTTCTTCTCGTAGTGGTCATTTTCCTGAACGTAGGTAATGATCATTTCGAGGGTGGTAAAAAACAGCATTACCGGCACGGCCCAGACAATAATGTCGGGAATCTGCTTCTCCAGCAGATCAATTCTGTCGAGGGAGATTGGATCGGCTCCAAACAAGGGATTCAGCATAACGTGAGACGATTAGAAAGGCGTTTGATTCCTTTTAGTAACGTTTGTTCATTTTTACAGTTCAGCAAGTTTAGGAGAAAATTTGAAAAAGTGAATGTCAAAAGTTGGTTTTCGATCTCCTGAATACCCCGAAATAACACGCTCCGCCTTACTTTTGCCGCCCTGATTGACCACGAAATGAAACGCGTTTATTACATTTTTCTCATACTACTTGTAGCCACAGCCTGTACTACAAAGCAAAAGAAAACGGCTCAAAACACCGATTCAACGGCTCCGGCCAATGCTGCCCTAACTGACCCGGCCCAGTTGATGTCGGA
>JBBRUB010000259.1:0-5764 GCA_038248175.1 Cytophagales bacterium
AGCCTGAAGAAAATCAAGAACCTTCCCCTCGCCCTGAACATTGGGGCCATTGTCGTTGCGCTGGCCTCCTACGTAGCCCGCGCCGACCTACGGGGCATCCACATTGCCCTTCAGGAACTTGGCGAACTGGTAGAAATGGAAGAAGGCAGTTTGCAGTAAGGGGTGCCTACTGAGAACTGCCTTCCATGAACTTATGCTTCTTTCACATCAACCAGCTCAATGTCGAACGTCAGGGCCTTCCCGGCGAGGACGTGGTTGGCATCGAGCGTAACGCTGGTGTCGGAGAGCTGACGTATGATGACGGGAATGGGTTGTGGGCTGCCGTCTTCGTGCATATTCAGGGTCATCCCTTCTTCGAGCGGAATATCGTCGGGAATATCAGAGCGGTTCAGCGTGAAGATCATCTCTTCGTTAGCAGGACCGTAGGCGTCCTCGACCGGAATGTTGATGGTTTTTTTGTCGCCAGGGTTCATACCCGACACGCCATCGTCAAAGCCTTTGATGACCTGGCCGCTACCGACCGTAAACTCAAGAGGGGTGCGACCCGCCGACGAATCGAAAACGGTGCCGTCGTTGAGAGTGCCGGTATAATGCACCTGTACGGTGTCGCCGGATTTTGCTTGTGCCATAATGCGTTTAGTTTTGTGATTAACCCCGAATCCGCCAATGGTTGGGGCCGGTTTGGGACTACACAGTAATCTTTGACCAACTCGTAACGGCGGCCAAAAGTTCAGCCTGCGTGGACTGTGCACGGTCGGCATTATACCACCGCTGCGCCCGCTCAACGGCTTCGGAGAGGGACAGATTTTCGGTGCGCCATTCACCCATCAGGCTCTGCAATTCTGCCGGGCGCGGTCCCCATGACCCCAGTTCGCGGTACATTCCGTCAATTTCCTGCACACAAATCAGTTTGGGAATGGCCTGCCCTCCATTGGTCAGATACGCATTCATCAGGGCCGGATTTTTGTCGCGCAGCAAAACCTTCATTGTTACGTTGGCTGATTCTTCGGCCATACGATCCAGCACCGGTATGATCTGGGCCGCATCGCCACACCATGACTCGGTCAGGACGAGCCACAGCCAGGGTTTTGGCACGTTGCTCAGGGCCTGGCTGAGTTCGGGCGTAACGGGGGTGAACTTGTGCAGTCGGCTCATGCGGTGCAGGTTCAGTTTGGTATAGCCCAGAATTTCGGGGGTGTTGTAGTGCGGATCGTCGGCGGTGCTGAGGTGCTGGGCAAAGCGGGCTTCGGCCAGCTGAATATACTCGTCGTAGGTGTAGGCCGAAGCTACGAGTTCAGGGGTGATAAGGGGTGTTGTCATGGCGTTGATTTTGCGTGAATGTAACAGCGAATATGGTTGCAGCTTTCTTTCGCAACAGTTGGCGCGGTTCTCATAGAAACAAACCAATTGCGTAGTTTGCGGTTCAAAAACGGCATTGAATAAGCAGGCAATACTATGCAAACATACTGGGGAGTTGATCTGGGCGGCACCAAGATCGAGGGCGTTATTTTACAAGTGGCCGACGGCGCGGCTTTTTCGCCCGATGCGGTTCTGATCCGACAGCGCATCGACACCGAAGCGCAGCACGGCTACGACCACATCATGAGTCAGATCGAAAAACTCATCAACCAGCTCAAAGCCGAAACGGGTCTCCAGCCCGAACGCATCGGGTTCAGTACGCCCGGCACCCTCGAACCCGCCACGCAGACTATGAAAAACTGCAACACCACCGTGCTCAACGGCCAGCCCATGCAGCAGGACCTGGCCCGGCGGCTGGGCGTTCCGGTGGCGGTGGCCAACGACGCCAACTGCTTTGCCCTGGCCGAAGCCACCCTCGGCATCGTACCCGACGAAGCCCCCAATTACCAGCTTGTGTTTGGCGTTATCATGGGTACGGGCGTGGGCGGGGGCATTGTGGTACGTGGGCAAGACAGTCAGGGTAAGCCGGGCAAAGCGTTTGTCATCAACGGCTTGCAGGGCATTGGGGGCGAGTGGGGCCATAATATTCTGGAAGAGAACGGCTACCCGTGCTACTGCGGCAAGAGTGGCTGTACCGAGCAGGTCATTTCCGGTCCGGCCCTGCAACGGTATTACCACGACATCAGCGGAGAAGACCGTACTATGAAAGAAATCATGCAGCGGCACTACGCCGGTACCGACCCATTTGCCAGCCAGACCGTTGACAGGATGCTGGAGTATTTTGGGCGGGGCATGTCCACGCTCATCAACGTCCTGGACCCCGACGCCATCGTGCTGGGCGGGGGCGTGGGCAACGTGGATCTGCTGTACACCGAGGGCGTGGAGCGGGTCAAAAAATACATCTTCAACTCCGGCGTGGTGCGCACCAAATTCCTCAAACCCAAACTCGGCGACAGCGCGGGCGTCTTCGGCGCGGCCATACTGTGACGTTGGCCGAAGTTTATAATTGAGACCTCATCTGCGCCAGTAGAAGTCCCAAATCTGGAAGGCCTCAATCGTTTCTTCGGAGGCTTTGAACTCGCTGAGCGCAACGTAGGCAACCGGGCGAATGTATTGCCCCTGCTCCATGTCGAGGTTGAAGTCTTCGTGCATGAATCCGGCTTCATTTGATGCCAGACCGGTGATTTTTACCCGTTTTACTTCGGTAGTACCATCGCGTTTTTTGAGCCGGGCCAGGGCGGTGAACGGAAATTCGAGTGTTTCCTCAAAAAAGTAATACCAGCCCATGCTTTGTTCATCGTCATCGTAAGCATCGACAATAATTTCGTAGTCGATCCTGTACCGCATTTCTTCGTCAGTCAGCATAATTCGCGTTATTTTATGGCCCGCAGCTCTTCCTGATAAGCGGGTCGTTTGGGAAACGTTTCTTTTAACTCGGCAATGAGCGCATCGGTTGCGGGGCGGCTACCGGCAATCTGCTGCCTGACGAGTTTCAGCAGGGCGGCCACGTTTGCGTAGTCGGGGCGGGTGCTGGCCTGATGGCCCAGCTTTTTGATAGGGGGCATGAACAGCGTCAGCATGTCGGCGGGGTACGGTCCGGCCAGGTGCGGCAGGACTTCCTTCAGCACCTCAATCCAGGGTACCTGCTGCACCAGTGCCAACAGGTCAGGCCACTGTTTTTCTTCGATAAGAATCGGTTTCAGCCGGTATAGCAACCCGTCAGCCTGATTGTAGCCCCAGCCGGGTTTCTGACTGGCCGCTTTTTCGGCTTCTTCGCGCCGGATGGTATCAACCAGCCGTGGGTACTCATCTGCCCATTCGCCGGCCCCGAACGTAGCCTTCCACTTCCGAAAATAATCGGGGCTGAATCGGCTGTCGAACGTGAAGTAACGGGTCAGCCGCCGGATTTCGGTAGCGTCGCGTTCGGTTTCGGCAATGGCGAGCAGTTGCTTGTTCCAGTCGTTCACCGTGCCGGGGTTATTTTTGGCCTGGGCAAGCTGAATACCGTCGCGTATCAGCGTTTTGGCCCGGTCATATTCTTTTTTTTCGATGGCCTCGTTAACCACCTGCTTCCGCACCGAGACCACATCGAGACTGGCCTGGGTTTGCCGGTCGGCTTCGTCGGTCCGGCCAATCTCGCGCAGAAACGTAACCCGCATCGTTCGCAGGTGATCAGAATAGAACGAACTGCCGGTTGCCGGATGGATGGTCAGCAGCTGCTCGATCAGTTTTAAAAACAAATCGGGTTCACCGAGCCGAACAGCCAGTTCACGCAGCAGGCGGAGGATTTCCAGGCCAATGTCGCCATAGTCGAAATAGCGTTTGTCTTTGACTTCGGTGGCCAGCGTGTCGAACAGCTTCCGGCGCAGGGCGGGGGACGCGTCGGTGTCGAGACCAATCTCGCCGAGCAGCGAAACGGACTCGCTCACCAGCCCGCCGATATTCCCCGCCGAATCGTCGCACTCCATCGAGAGGGTCATCATTTCGCGCAGTAGCAACAGACCGACGGTGAAGGCGTCTTTGAAGTTTTTCTGCCCAACCAGTTTCACGACCGCGCTGAACATCTCGTCCATATCGCGGGCCAGTTTAAACGTTTCGCGGTACTCGATATAGCCGTGTTTGCCCTGGTGAGAGCGGATGATTCGCTTCATCAGGTCGGCGTAATGCTTTTCTACGTCGATTCGCTCGTCTTTGTCGGCGAAGTGTAACTGGAGTTTAGCAGCAAACATTTTGTCGGCGGCTGCGTAGTCGGTCAGGAAGGTTCGCAGTTCATCGGCGGTGACCTGTTTAAGCAGCTCGGCAACGGTTAGTTTTTTGGGGGTCCGGCCCGATTTGGGCTGGGCTGCCTGTTTTTTCACTTCCTCGCGCAGCGCAAAAAATACAGCTACCACGTGTTTGCAAAGGTTGCTTTCTACCGGGCAGTCGCAAAACGAGTCGGTAATGGTGCGCTTATCGAGGGTTATCTCGACTGAATACGTATCGGAACCGGCTACTTCGGCGTGCCAGGGACCGTCGTCGCTTTGGTCAATGTAGAGCACTGAGCCATCCTGATAATAGGGCTGGGCTTTTTTAAGCAGGTCTTTGGGCAATTGCCGATCAAAATCATCGAGCGTCAGCATGGTATTGGGCGTTGGTAAAGTGGGCCTAAAAGTAGCCAATTGCCAGAAAACGGCCAACGCGCTACCTACCGGGCGTGTAGGGTGCTTTGCTTTTAGGTGAGTTGTCTTTTTTGGTCGATATGGTTTTGATTTCAGTCAGCAAGGTAACCCGATGGCCGTAGCGACGGAAAACGAATAACCGGTCTATTGGCCCAGCAACAACTTAACGCCTGACTGAAATATGAGCTTCTGCCCCGCATCGAATCGTACCGTACCGGCACTGATCGTGTAACCAGACGGTACCTGCACCTGATGTTTTATCTGTACAATATCGGTTGAGTTGGGTAGCCGATTGCACGACCATAGGGAAACGTCAGCCCAGTTGCCGGCCCGCAGCGTGTACATCTGACTACAGGTATTGAAAAGGACCGATGGCGAAAAAATTGAACTTTCAGTAGCGGAGCAGATGGTTCTGATCTGGGCCTCGTATTGCACGTCGGGCGTCAGGCTGGTTAAGCGATAACTGCCAATCGAGCCGGTCATGGTCAGGCTGCTGACGATAGTCCAGTTGGGTGTTCCCACAATTCGGTAGCGAAGCGTGTAGGTGTTGTTCGACCCATAAACGCTGACATCCCAGCTGACTAAAGTGGACGATGAGCTATACGAGTTAAGCGACAGGGCGGGTACCGGGCAGGGCTGTACGGTTATTGTTGGGCTGAGGTTGCCGTTGGTGCTGTTAGAGGGGCGTATGCGGTAATAGTACGTGGTACCTGGCGTCACCTTTGTATCGGTAAAGGTGGTTCCGTTCGGCCCTACGCCCCCAATGGGCAGAAAACCGGTGCCGGAAGACGTTGAGCGTTCAATGAAGTAGCCCATTTCGTTACTGGCGTTATCCTGCCAGGTCAGGACGATGTTTCCGTTAGTGAAGTTGCCCACCAGGTTGCCGGGTGCGGGTGCGTTAGTGGGGGGCGCGTTGAGCGTGTACATCGTATGACCCTGTCGAAGGGCCAGAGCCTGCTGCATCCGGCCATACTGGCCGGGCGTAAAATCATGCGTGCAGGGGAAATAATACGACATAATGTTAGTCACCAACGGTGCGTAGGCATCACCGTTGGCATCGCGGGCGGTACTGGCGGGGTTGTAAATGGGGCAACCGTTCACGTAGGTCAGACTGGCGCCCGGCTTATTATAGGGATCGGCGGGGGTATCGCAGACGAAGTCGCCTTCGTACAGGCAGTTGGCTCCAC
>JBBRUB010000260.1:0-5734 GCA_038248175.1 Cytophagales bacterium
GAGAAATGTCGTCAATGCTGTTTTTCATGCCCAATCCGTTCGTATAAAACTGCCGGTACAGGGCTTTTAGATTCTGCCGGGGCCGGTGAGGTTCAATCGTTTCCGGCTCTACTTTCAGCAAACTGGCAATGGCTTCGTAAGCGTCGGTACCCTGCGGGGCGGGTCGGTCGCAGACGCGGCAATGTTCGGCGGTGAGCATCTGCCGGACGTAAATCGGTTCGGGTACGTTGTCGGGCAACCGTACCTGTAGCTTTTCATTGGCCTGCTTGGTGAGGTTGGCCGTTGCCTTGCGGAGGGCAACGGCATCGTCGTAGGCGGTTAGCTTATCTTCAAATTTTTCGAGCAGGGCCGTTGTGCCCAACAGCACCCAATTGTCGGTAAAGAGTTTGCGGCTCAGGCCTTCGGCAAAGGTATCTGCCTGTTTTACAGCGGTAGTGTAGGCCGTTTCGGCGCGGCTACGTTCCTGCGTGAGCCGATTGATCTTCTGGGCAAATTCAATGCTTGCCGAGAGATGATCGTGGTTTTCCTGGGCCGCCTGTTGGTTTTGCGAAGCGTTGGTAATGTGCTGTTCCAGGTCGCGCACGTCTTTTTCCAGCAGCCGCTGCTCGGTTTGTAGTTCGGTAATTCGGGTTTGATTCTTCTGCGATTTTTTCAGTTCCTGATCGAATGCATTGCGGGCCGAGTCATACGCTTTTTCGGCCACCTGAATGTATTTGTCCCACCGGTCAATGTCCGACAGCCGCTTGATTACGTTGCGCAACGCCTGATTATTCGACGTGTCGATCAGGTTATTAATACCGCGTTCGCCCTGAAACCATACGTAGGGCCGCACATCAACGGGAATCAGCCGTTCAAGTACGTCGGCGTGGTTGCTTTCGGGAACGGGTTTGTAATCCAGCACATCGAACTCCATTAGCCGGAATTCGCTTTTCCCCGGCTCGATCCAGGTTTTATCGTCCGTGCGCCGAACCCGGTATGTTCTGATCAACTGGTATTTTTTGGGTATCCCACTGCGTGGGTATTCTACCTCAACCATAACGCTCGTTTCTACGCTATCGCCAACGGCGCAGGCTGCTTTGGCTTTTTCGGACACTAAATCGCCCTTTACCAGGCTTGTCATTTTCAGGCCACTCCGCCCGGTTGTGTCCGTGATGCCATCGCTGAACACCCACTGAAAAGCGTCGTACAATTTCGACTTGCCGTACCCATTTGCGCCAAGAACAAGGTTAAGTCCGTCGGTAAAATCAACCTGATTGTCGGTGCCATAATAGCACAGGAAATTGCTGATGCGTAGTTGCCGGATGAGCATGGTTATCGGAGTACGTTTTCGAGGTGAGCATTCAGGCGGTTGGCTGCCAGATTAATAGTGCTGGCATCTTCGGTTACGCTCACAAAATGGCGAATCAGGCCAACGAGCAGTTGCGCATCGGTGCCGTGCTGACTGCTCATCGTGACCTGAGCAGCCTCAGCCGCCGGGAGGTTGTACTTCGCCTGTATATCGGCGTCGTCCAGAAATGCCTTTACAATATCGAGTTGCGTCATTCGGTTTAGTCGGCTAAATCAAGGTGAATGGTGTCTAAATTAAGCTGATAAATATCGCAAACTTCGCGGAATACGTTGGTAGCTTCATATTTATTCTCGGCCATGAACGCGAAATGCACCACCCGTTCCAGTTCTTTTCTGACCAAACTCTGCTCCAACGTGAAATTCGGGCTGTTCGGGTCGGTGCGCGGAATAACTACCATGTCGTAAATGTAGGCGAACGACTTATCGGGGTGTTGACGCAAAATGCGCCCGCGTCGCTGAATGAACTGCCGGGGGTTGCCGGTGCTTGAACAGAAAATGGCCTGCTCGGTACGCGGAATATCGACGCCCTCGTCTAAGCACTTCATGGACAGCAGCGCGTTGATTTGGCCCCGCCCAAACTGTTGCAGCACCGTGTCTTTGTCGTCGGAATCGCTCGTGTACTGCGTAATGGTAGTTGTGGGCGACACGCGCCGGACAATGGATGCGTAGAAGTCAATGATGCGGTTGTCGTCGGTGAGGTCGGGGAAGGTTTCGTCGTCAATGTCGGTATCGGCGTAGAAGCCTTCGGGCGCATAGACCAGCGTGTAGTCGATGCGGTCGCGCCGGGCTATGATGTCGTGCAGGATCGTCTCGAACGCCATTAGCTTGCCCTGCGCTTTGTGGATGATGCGTTTGCGCTGCATCAGCAGCATTTCTACCGATTTTGAAGCCGTATCATCTCCCTTGCTGCGGGCGTACAGTTTAGCGAGTTTGGCCGAAATTTCGGAGTAAGCCACCATCTCGTCGGGCGTCAGGTTCACGATTTTCGGGTAGTAATAATACGGGCAGAGGATGCCTTCGGCGATAGCCCGCTCCATCGAAAAGCTGTACGTGTACGGCCTGTCTGCCGACTCGTTGAAGAACGCATCCATCTGCGCCGAGCCTTCCGGGTCGTAAATCCGCTTCGGCGTGGCCGACAGCCCGATGCGTTTCGGCAGGTGAATCTCCCCAAGCAGTTTAGCCACCGACGGCGACCCGATGTTGTGCGCTTCGTCGGCCAACAGCACGGTAGTTTTGGGCAGGCCTTTGAAGTACTGCTGGAATTGCGGTTTGGTGAACGACTTGTACGTCACGATGACGATGAACGAGACTGGTACGCCAAAACTGAGTTTGTTTCGGATCTCAGCCAATTGCGCGGGCCACGTTTTGGATTTAGCCGATACCGTGATGATGTCCCGGAAGTTGAATTTCCGTGCTTCGTGCGTCCACTGCTCCACGAGTACGGTGGTCGGCACCAGAATAACGGCCTGATACTGCCCCGTTTTGTGGTACTCGTTCAGGACGCAGTTGAGCGACGTAATGGTTTTGCCGGTGCCGGTGGCCATCGCGAAAATGCCCTGTTGGTTATTGGCTTCCCAGTTCTGAGCCGCTTCTCGCTGATAGTCGCGGGGGCCTTCTGCGTAGGGGAAGCGGGGCGTGGTGCGGTAAGTTTCTATGCGTTGCAAGATGTTGGCGACGGCGGTTTGGTGGATTTTGTTGCGGAGTTGGGTGGCCTGCTGCGCGGCTAATTTTGCTTCGTTGGTCAAGAGCTCGTCCAGGTCTTTGCCGCCGTATTCGCGGATGATAGCTTCCTCGATTTGGGCGAATGGAATCAGTTTGGCGTGGGTGGCCGTACCGGCAAACAGCGCGTCGTATTCCTGTTCGTAACTGTCGAACACGTCGGCGTCGGTTTTCCAGGATAGTTTAACGTCCAGCTCTTCCAGATTTTCGAGCAGTCCCGACGCCGTGAAGTTACACGAACCCCGGAATTTTACCTTGTTGCTGCCATCAGAGAAAATGCCCGATTTGTAATGCGCAATCCCACGCCCACCGGTTGGTCGGATCGCCCGAATCTGCATTCGGTCAGACGCAATCAGCCACGCCACGCAGGCAAAGAAATGATGACCATAGCTGTCCAGCGTCTTTCGTAACGCTTGGAAATCGTCTGCCGAAAACGAGTACTCATCCGGGTCAGCCGACGTACCGGCAAGTACCGCCTGCTTGTCCGGGCCCGACAAAACATGATTGATAATCAGCCGCGCCCGCCCGCCGTTGCTGATGAATTTGGCGAACCCCACCGCCAGCACCCGCAGGGCCGACGAGCTAAAATAGCCCAACAGCAAATCGAGCCGGGTGCTTTCGGTCAGCGATTCTAAGTAGAACGTCAGCGGTTCATGGTCGGTACCGGTGCGGTATTCTTCGCTTTTGGGAAAGGCAATGTCAGACAGCATTTGGCAGGGTTTGGCGGCTGTTCGGGGTAATCAATTTCAACTCACCGTGTCCAGTCGCAATCGGGCGTGAGCCATTCCTGACCGGGGTCGATGGGCGAACCGTCGGGGGCAGGGAGGGGCGAGGTCATCAGTACGTTACCGGGGTTAGTTTCGTACTGGTTGATGAGCCAATAGATATAGTCGGGATATTGATCGCGGATTACGCTATTGATACCGCCGATGGTATAAATCTGTTTGTTGGCGTAATCCTGCTTAACAAGTATGATGGCGCGGTGGGCCGATGCCCGCACGGCTCCTTCGTTGCTGGTGTTGGCGGCCAGTTGCATCAGGTGTTCCAGCACTTTGTGTTGCGTCATTTGTTGAATATCCGCCAGATAAGACGCGCCAGCCCGTTGCGACCGATAGTCTTTTGGCGTGCCAAACGTATAGCGTACCAAACTGGTCAGTACACCGTCGAGACTGGGCAGATTCTGGTCGTACAGCCCCGCCTGATGAGCTAATCGGGCGCAGCGTTCGGGGTTTAGGAGCAGTCGGAGGGTTAATGCCGTGGCGGCTTCGGGTGGCCCCATTGCGTCGAAGGCCATGCCGGTGTGTCGTTTGAATACTTCGCGCGGGTTGGGCTCGAACCGAAACGGGCGGGGCGGAATCAAATTCAGCACGGCGGTGGGTACGGATAGTAAACGCGGGTCAAGCGTATTGAGCAGCGCGTCCAACGCCCGCTGTTGCTCATTGGCCGGCACAACTGACATAACGCGTTGTCCCGGTTCGGCGTCCGGAACGCCGGACCGCCGGACCGCACGCAACGCATTCGTGTAACTCATACCCCCCAGCACTTTGGCCGCTGCTTCGACCTGATAGCGGTGAAACATGTACATCGGTACAAATACCTCTTCGAGTGTCGCTACGGGCATACCAACGGGAATTTTCCGCTCTGAGAAGTTATTCAGCACCACCCGCCGAACGTTCAAAACGCGGTTGAGCTCATCGATGGCGTTGCTGCCATTGTCCCAGAGGTGCGTGCCCGGGTGTACGGAGCCTTCGGGCCGGGCGTCCTGGTCGGTCAGAAATTCAAGACCGGTTTTCTGCATATCCAGCACGAGTTGAGCCAGCGCCGTTTTCTCATCGGTGCCGGGCGCAAACTGCTCGTATCCGTAGCGGATGCTCCATTTGTCATAGTCGCCGATGTTTTTGGCGTAGGCATCCGACAAGTCGATTGTGTTGCCATTGAGTTTCGCCAGCATTGTCGGATAATCCATCACTGATGCCCTCTCCTGTGTACTTGCTACGTAGTTGTGCGGCAAACCAAGCGTATGGCCCACCTCATGCGCGGCCAGTTGCCGGAGCCGCGCCAGCGACATCTGCATCATGGGATCTTCTTTGGACGAATCCATCGTGGGGCCGTCGAAGTTGCCCACCAGTCCCTGCGCAATCAAATAATCCTGCCGTACCCGCAGCGAGCCGAGCGTTACTTTTCCTTTCAGAATCTCGCCGGTGCGCGGGTCAATAATGCTGCCGCCGTAACTCCAGCCGCGCGTTGAGCGATGAACCCACTGCACAAGATTGTAGCGAATATCCATCGGGTCGGCATCGGGTGGGAGGAGCTTTACCTGGAATGCATCGCGAAAACCAGCCGCTTCAAACGCCTGATTCCACCAGGCGGTGCCGTCTATGAGGGCCTGCCGGATGGGTTCGGGTGCGCCGGGGTCCATGTAATAGATAATTGGCTTCACGGCCTCGCTGACCGCTGCCGACGGATCTTTTTTAATCAGCCGGTGCCGTGAAATGTACCTTTTCGTGATAGGCTGACTAACGGGCGTGGCGTAGTCGAAAAACTCGATACCGCCGTAGCCAATGCGGGGGTCGAACAGGCGCGGCTGGTAGGCGTCGGGGCCGGCAAGTGGGGGCAGTTGCACAAACGAATGGTGCTGATGCATGGTCACGGCTTCGGGCGTCGGCAC
>JBBRUB010000261.1:0-5733 GCA_038248175.1 Cytophagales bacterium
GTTTACCGATATATACGGTAATCTCTGCCAGCGGCTCGTGGCCCCCGAAGGCCCGTTTTCCATTTACTTCTCGGCCACCGTACAGACCGCCGATTTTATAGATGTAGAACCCGGTGCGCCCTACACACCCGTAGAAGACCTGCCCGACGACGTGCTGCACTATACCCTGCCCAGTCGCTACTGCCAGTCGGATCAGTTGGGCGATTTGGCTACGCAGGTTACCGACGGTACCGAACCTGGCTACGACCAGGCTGAAGCCATCAGAAAGTGGATTCACGAGAACATACGCTACGAATACGGCACGAGCGATGCCAGCACCTCGGCCATCGAAACGGCGGAGAAACGTGTGGGCGTGTGCCGCGATTATACGCACCTCGGTATTTCGCTCTGTCGCGCCCTGAACATCCCGGCCCGGATGGTGGTGGGCTATCTGTATAAGCTCGACCCAATGGATATGCACGCCTGGTTTGAAGCCTACGTGGATGGCCGCTGGTTTACTTTCGATGCCACCCAGAAGGCCCCGCGCGGCAACCGCATTACCGTAGCCTACGGACGCGATGCTGCCGATGTAGCGTTCACCACGCAGTTTGGCCCGATGATCCTAAACGGAATGCGGGTGTGGGCTGATGCCAGTGCGGATGCCGAGGAAGAAGACAAAGAAAATTAACGGGCGTTGCAACTGATTACTAACAGGCCGGGTCTCTCCTGCATAACCAGCTATACGCCGATGAAAAAACAACTGCTTTTCTGTTTGCTGCTCAGTTCATTTGCGGCCTGTACCCAGGAGAACGATGTGCATCCCAGCCCCGGCACTCTGGCCGGTGAGGTAAGCGGTGCCTACCGAACCAACCCGTTCGTCAATCCCTCGTGCGTGGCTATTCCGGCCAGTCAGATGCCTGTTATAACGCTCCGCCCTGAATCAGATGGTGTTGTTTCGCTGGTGTATGCGTATCAGTTTCCGAAGCCGGGAAGTCGGCAGATTACGGGCGTTCAGTTGAGCCGCCGGGCCGATAGTGCTGTGCAGTTGACTCATGATAACGTAGTGCTGGGTACCGTACAAACCGACCGCGTGTTTACGAACAACGGTATGGAAAAACAGGGTAAATTGCTGCGTGTCGATGCACAGGACATACTACCTGACGTGCCGTATTTCGCTGGTGTAAAAGAGTGAGCAGACAGTCACAAAAAAGCGCGACACCGTCAGGTGCCGCGCTTCATCATTTTTGGGTTAGTTAGATTCTTTTGTGCCTTATCGAACGGCGAACTCACCGGCTCCTATACGGAAGCCCTCTGAGTACAGTTCAACGGTATATTTGCCCGGCTTGTAGGGGATGCCACGCGTGTAAAGCAGTTCTACGTTTTTGCCATCGTTGGAGTAATCAACGGTCTGCTTGGTGGTGTAAATCGTTTCGTTGCCGTCAACCATGAACGTACCCGACCCGTTGGCCATGTCCGAAACTACAGCACCCTGCGGGTCAAGTACCCTGACAAATACTTCTTTCGGCTCCTCTTTGGTTAGCGGATTGTCCAGAAGCTTATAGGTCAGTTTGATTTTTTCGAGTCGCTTTGCCTTATACGCATCGTCGTCTTTAACTTTACCGCGCGAGTTGACGGCGTAGATTTTCACGTTCTGCGCTTTCAAAGCAGCTGCGCGGGTCACTTTGCTGCTCAGTTCCTGGTTGCGCGACACTACCGACGTTACCGAGTCGGTCAATTGCTGGCGTTCGGTTTTCAGTCCGGCGTTTTCCTGGTCCAGCACCTGCACGTTACCAGCCAGGGTTACGTTCTCGCGCTGAAGGTTGGCAATAAGCGTATCTTTCTCAACCAGAAAGGCTTCATACTGCTTGATTTTGGCATCGTATTTGGCCAGCGAAATTCGGTTGCCCCGGCGTAGCGATGCTTTGTCTTCCTCGAGCAGGGCCTTTACTTTCTCCAGTTCCGTAACGTCACCTCCTAGTTTCTGTACTTCGGCAATCTTGGCATCTAAAGCTGTCGAAATCGAATCGAGTTTTACGCGGGTGGTCGAAAGTTCTTCCACGCGCTCCGAAATGGTAATCTCCTGGTTTTCGGCTACCTTTTTCTGGTCGAAATACAGGTAGCTGGCCACGATGGCCGCAAAGGTCATGATGACGAGGGCGGCCAGAAGCGCACCATTGGTACGGGGTCTTTGCGAATTGTTTTCCATTGACAGGATTTGTTTAACGATTGATTGGGTACTGGTTAGTCCTAAAGAAGATGCTAACACCAAACCAATGCGGGTTGTTGCTAAAAGACTGGCAACCCGGTCGGACAAGGTAAGAAAGCAACGCAAACGTGGTTTTTGTTATTGTCTAAACCGAAAATTAATAGTCTGTAAAACAAGCTATTTTGCCGTATAATCAACAAATGACTTAGCGAATGGGACAGGCTACTTCTATAAACAACTGCCCGAACGAAAAGTTAATCAGCAACAGAAACCCGCCCGAATTGTCATGCCCGAACTCCCCGAAGTAGAAATCAGACGCCAGTATCTCGAAAACTCCGCCACGCTCCAGCCCATCCGCCACATCGAAGTTGAGGACCGCAAACTCCTGACGACCGATTACAATACGCTGGTGGAGCAACTGACCGGACGGCAGTTTACGGGAACGCGCCGGGTCGGTAAAAATCTGTTTGTGTTTACTGACAAACCCGGGGTTATCGTTAGAATGCATTTCGGCATGACCGGCGACCTGGCGTATTATCATGCCTCCCTCGACCGGCCTCGCTTTGCCCGCATCGTGTTCGAGTTCGACAGTGGTTTCAATCTCGGCTTTCTGTGTCCGCGTAAGTTTGAGCGCGTTGGCTTGGTCAGCGATGTGGATGCGTATCTGGCCGAAAAGAAGATTGCCAAAGATGGTCTCGACATTTCGCTGACTGAGTTGAGCGAGAACATCCGTCGAAAGAAATCGCTGATAAAGCCGGTATTGCTGGACCAAAGCGTAGTGGCCGGGCTGGGCAACTGGATTGTTGATGAGGTTTTGTTTCAGGCCTACATCCACCCCGAACAGCGGGCCAACACCCTTACTGACGCTCAGGTGCGGGCATTGCACGATGCCATCCGGCTGGTGCTGGAAACGGCCATTCACCATGAAGCCACCTACCGCGATTTCCCGAAGAATTTCCTGATACACGTCCGCGAATGGGACACCTCACCCTACGACGACCTCGAAGCACATAAGTTCTGCCCCCGCTGCGGCACCCGCATTGAACGCAGCACAGTAGGGGGCCGCACCACGTTCTTCTGCCCAAATGAGCAAGTGTTGAGGTAAAAAGGGTGGGATCGCATCGGCGCACCGATAGAGATGCACGAAGAAGATACAAAGCCTCACAGATGCTGACACAAACAGCACCGCTGGCAGGATGTGATGATCGATTCGGTTGCGGTGAATAATTTTTGGCTAAGTGGTAGTCTTTGGCACTATCGTCCGTCTGTATTAATGCGTACTTTTGGTGTAATATGGGTGCAATATATTTTATTTGTATTATATTGCCACTATACCCATACTATAACAATGGTAATTTGTTCCGATAAAATAGATAATCCCATGACAATTCAGGATAGACTGAAGCAGGTGTTCGATGCGCTTGGCATCACCATCTATCAGATTGCCAAAGAGTTAGGAGAGAATCCTTCCAAGTTTTACAATATCCTGAATGGGCGGGCAAAGCCATCTTACGATACTATCATGAGCTTACTGGCCCGCTACCCGCAAATCAGTGCTGACTACCTCATTCGGGGTAATTTACCCGTACTGAACTCGCCCGAAGCCAACGCCAGCATGGTCAATGCCGACGAAGCAACGGTCGAAGTTCCATTTGTACCTATCCGGTTCTACGCTACGTTTGTCGAGAGTTTTGCAGATGGCGGCAGTACGCTGGAGACCGAGCCGTTCCGGGTCAGAAAGCCGGTGGTGAAGGGTCATAAAAACGCCGTAATTCTCGAAATTTCGGGTAACAGCATGAGTCCGCAACTGGCGCACGGAGCTAAAGTTCTGGCCGTACCCATTGGTGAGAGCGACTGGCAGTACCAGTCCGGCGGGGTATATGCCGTGATGTACCGCGATTATTTCGTGGTGAAGCGCGTCCGCGACAATGAACTCATTACCCGCAACTACCTGACACTACATTCCGACAACCCCAACGGTGGCAACGTTACGGTTCCCCTGCACGACATGCGCGGCATGTGGAAAATCGTCAGCATCGTAGAGGCACCGGTGGAGTAAAGGAGAAATGGGAGGAGAGGGACGAAGGGGAGCTGACCACTCCCCTTCGTCCCTCTCCTCCCTTTTCTCCTTTACTCCTCTTTCTTTTGCGGTTGAGTTTCAGTAATTTTGCGACCTGATTTCAAAGGCCCTCCCTGAGCGAACTCAACGGAACCCTTTGGCTGTTATTGGATTAGTTACTTACTGTATAAAACAAGCTAATGGCTCGCGATTTATTATTCACGAGAAACATCGGTATCGCTGCACACATCGACGCAGGTAAAACCACGACTACCGAACGTATTCTTTATTACTCTGGCGTCAGCCACAAGATTGGTGAAGTGCACGATGGTGCCGCCACTATGGACTGGATGGAGCAGGAGCGTGGTATCACGATCACCTCAGCCGCCACCACCGTTGACTGGATGTACCGCGATGAAAAATACCACATCAACATCATCGATACCCCCGGCCACGTCGACTTCACGGTTGAAGTAAACCGGTCGCTACGCGTACTCGACGGGCTGGTGTTCCTTTTTAGTGCTGTTGATGGCGTGGAGCCACAGTCGGAAACGAACTGGCGTCTGGCTAACAACTACAACGTGGCCCGTCTGGGCTTTGTGAACAAAATGGACCGCTCCGGTGCCGACTTCCTGAACGTGTGCAAGCAGGTAAAGGAAATGCTCGGCTCGTATGCCGTACCGCTTCAGTTACCCATTGGCGAAGAAGATAAATTCAGGGGTGTGGTTGATCTCGTTAACTTCCGCGGTGTTCAGTGGAACGAAGACGATAAGGGTATGACCTTTACGGAGATTCCTATTCCTGATGACATGCTCGAAGAAGCGACGGAGTGGCGCGAAAAACTCCTCGAAGCCGTTGCCGAATTCGACGACAACCTGATGGAGAAATACTTCGACGATCCAACCACGATCTCGGAAGACGAAATTCTGGCTGCGTTGCGTAAAGCGACCATCAGCATGAAAATCGTGCCGATGCTCTGTGGTTCGTCGTTCAAGAACAAAGGCGTTCCAATGATGCTTGACTACGTGATGGCCCTGTTGCCCTCGCCGATGGACAAAGAGAGCATTATAGGTACCAACCCTGACACAGGTGAGGAGATTTCGCGGAAGCCATCGTCGTCGGAGCCATTCGCGGGCCTGGCGTTCAAGATTGCTACCGATCCATACGTGGGCCGTTTGTGCTTTGTACGCTCGTACTCGGGTGTGCTGGAGTCGGGCTCCTACGTGCTCAACAACCGGTCGGGCAATAAGGAGCGTATCTCGCGTATTTTCCAGATGCACGCCAATAAGCAGAATCAGATCGACCGGCTTGAAGCTGGCGACATTGGGGCTGTTGTTGGTTTCAAAGACATCAAAACCGGCGACACGCTGTCGGACGAGAAGCACCCAATCGTGCTGGAGTCGATGGTATTCCCGGAGCCAGTTATTGGCTACGCTATCGAACCAAAGAAAACTGCTGACCAGGATAACTTCTCGAAAGCTATCGGTAA
>JBBRUB010000262.1:0-5732 GCA_038248175.1 Cytophagales bacterium
GGTAAAGGAAGTTGATCGGGTACTGCTCAAAATTATTGACCGCAACACCATTTCGGCCCTGATCGACGAAAAAGTGCTCATATTTGATATGAATAACCACCTCCTGTATAGCAGTGTGGACGATCATGTCATTCATTTTCAACCAGAGTTGATTCGGCTGGTGCACCAGCAACAGGAAGTGGAAAGCTACAATGGCAATAATGAACTGGTAGGGTTACTCTTTCAGGAAAAAGGGCAACCCGTCGTCGTACTGGCTTCCGCCTACGATCAGTTTGGCTGGAGCAAACTACAAAACTTAGGAATTACCCTCATCTGGGGGCTGTTGGGTGGGCTGGGCCTCACCGTCGGCCTGGGTTTTTTTTACGCGGGCCGGGCCCTGCGACCCGTCGCCCATATCAATCAACAAATTCAAACTATTACGGCCCAAAACCTGCGGCATCGCTTAGACGAGGGCCAGCAACAAGATGAAATCGATCAGTTGGCGGCTAACTTCAACGCGGTACTCAATCAACTCGAACGGGCCTTCGAGCAGCAGCGGAGTTTTGTTTCTCACGCCAGCCACGAACTGCGTAACCCCTTAGCCGCCCTAAAATCGGGCATTCAGGTAGGCCGTAACCGACTGTATTCGCCGACCGATTACCAGGCTATGCTGGGTAATTTAGAGAGCGATACGGATCGACTCATTGTGTTGACCAATAGCCTGTTGCTGCTGGCCCGTACCCGCGAACAGGTCGATCAAATGGCATTTGAAGCGGTTCGGCTTGATGAAGTGGTTTTTGCTGCTCAGGAGGAACTGGTCGGCATACAACCGACCTACCGGGTAGATATTCGCTATGATGAGTTACCGATGGAGGAGGCTGATATGGTGGTGCGGGGGAGCGAGAGTCTGCTTCGGCAGGTAGTACTGAACCTGTGCGATAACGCCTGTAAATATTCGGCTGACCAACGGGCCACCATACGCATCACGGCGGAACGGGATGGTAGTCGGCTGACGGTGAGCGATGCTGGTATCGGCATCCGGGCCGAGGAACAGGAGCGGATTTTTGAGCCGTTTTACCGGGCTGAAGGCGCACTGACCTATAAAGGGTTCGGCATCGGGCTAGCTATCTGTTGGCAGGTGGTCGAACTGCATCGGGGTACACTCAGCGTTGTCAGCGAACCGGATCAGGGCAGTTCATTCAGTGTCTGGTTGCCCAGAGCAGAGAAAATCTAAGGTTTTTCTAAGCGGTTCGTCCACATGAATGCAACCCATACGCGCCAACTTGCAGCCGGTTCCTGTACCTACCGATGCGATTCTTCTGTACGCTTTTGGTTTTGGGGCTGTCCTTGGCCGGGGCAGGCTCAGGACAGCCCTCGTTCTCCGTTGAACGAAAAAGAAATATCATTACTAATCAATGGATTAAAGGATTGCATGTTGTTAGAAAAACCTATTTCGTTTTCGTTTCTTTTCCAGAAAATTCGCCGGGGAGCTCTGTTGGTTTTCATCTTTGCCAACATCGCTGGCTTATGCAACCCGCTCGACACATGGGCACAACAAGCCGATAGCACACAGGTAGTCAACCGGCGTTTGGATAGTCTGTACATCAATGAAGTGGAAGACCAGCAGGTACCCGACAAAGTGTTGCATGCTGAACCATTGTACATCGACCTTATCCGCGACCTCGGCGCCCGCAAGGGTGAACGTGAATGGAACGTCGGGCTGGGATTAACCGACAATCTGCGCTACGACGCGTATCAGGCGTTGGTCGAGTATGAGTGGGCACCAGCCAACCGGCTGGGTCTGGAGGTTGAACTTCCTTTTTCATTTTACACCCGCAACGAACCGAATGGCGCAAACGCTGTGAAACCCGCCAACCAACTCGAGAGTATAAAAACCGCCATCCAATGGTCGTTTTTCGTGTCGGAGCGGCTCCAGACATCGCTTGCACTGGGCTACATCAATGAATTGCAACTCAACCCTCCCGGCCAGTTCAGAGAAGGGCCGGTGTTGCGGGGTAATAAATTCAATCCGTTTCTGATTGCGGCCAAACGCTGGGGCAGTCGGTTTCACTCCCTGATTTACGCTGGTCCGCAGATTCAGCGGTCGTTTGGGCAACCCGGCTGGAGTACTGTCATTCAGATCAATACCAGCCTGCACTACATGATCCCCGGCAGCCGTAACTTCATTGGCACTGAATTCAACAAGGAATTAACTGAGGGCAGATTCAGCCTGGTGGCCCGGCCCCAGCTTCGGGTGAGCGTTACCGATAATCTGCTGATCGGTATTGTAACGGGCATCCCGATTGATAAACAAAACCAACGGCTCAGTTCATTTATACGGCTGATCTACGAGCCGGGCCACCGGAAGCTTGGTCGTTTCATGCCACGACAGACCGGCTCCTGAGTTGCACCGGATTAACAGTTATCCATTGGTCATAGTTAACAACGTACTACGCCCGAATCCACCGCTTCTGACCTGCGTCAGCAACCCAACATGCAACGGGCACTGGCCGATCTGAACCAGCAGCCCACCCTCCGGCGCGTTTTTAACCGGCAGGACCGGGCCGCCCTGCTGACCTACGGCCTGCTGATTGGCCTCGTTGTCATTCCCTCCGTTTTCACCAACTGGTACACCACGCTGCTGTCGCTGGGGGTTGTCTCGCTGATTTTGGGTATCGCCCTGCAAAACCCGATTGCGTCATTTTTCGCGTGGGTGTACATCCTCCTCCGCCGACCGTATTCGGTGAGCGACCAGGTTAAAATAGGCGATGCCACGGGCGACATGATTGACGTGGGCTACTTCGACACCACGCTTTGGGAGTTCAACGGCGATTACCTCTCGGGCGACCATTCCAGCGGCCGGGTCATCCGGTTTGCCAACCTGAAGGTGTTCAGCGAATACATCTTCAACTACTTCTGGCCGCTGTTTCCCTACATCTGGAACGAGATAAAGTTTTACGTGGCTCACAAAAGCGACCTCGACTCGGTAGGTGAAACAGTCCGGAGCGCGTACTGTTTCCCAGGAGCAATAATCGTTGACTCAATACACCTCAACTATTTATGAATCAATCCCAACCATCTCTCACTCAACCTGATTTCGTTCGGCGCGTCTGCATTGTCGTCGGCATCACGCTGTTCTTCGTTCTGCTGACGTGGCTGTTGGGTGCTTCCTTCGACATATTGCTCCTGTTGCTATCGGCGGTGCTGATTGCGCTGCCGCTTCGGGCGGGGGCCAACTGGCTGAGCCGCAAAACGCGCTGGCCGGAGGGTGTCTCGCTGGCGGTGATCGGGCTGAGCGTGGTGGGACTGCTGGTGGGCGTGAGTGCGCTGGTCGCCCCGCTCGTTGGCGAACAGGCACAGGAATTACAGAAAGCACTACCCAACGTCCTGAAAAACGCCCGGCAACAGCTTGAGCAAACTTCTGTGGGGAGTCAATTGATCGACCAGATGCCTAAATCGCCCGAAAAACTTCTGAAAGGAAGCAGTGGAGGCAGTAAGTTAGCCGGGCAGGCATTCGGGGTGGTATCGACAACGTTCGGGGTACTGGCGGATGTGTACATCGTTTTTTTTCTGGCCCTGTTTTTAGCTGCACAGCCCAGCCTGTACGTCAATGGTTTCGTAAGCCTGATGCCCCCGGCCAGTCGGCAGCGCACCCGGCACATCCTGGACAAACTTAATGACTCGCTGCTGGGCTGGCTGGGTGGCACCCTGCTGTCGATGGCCATTGTGGGCGTTGTGAGCGGGCTGGGACTGTGGCTGCTGGGCGTCCGGCTGGCGGGAATTCTATCCTTGTTTGCCGCCCTGATTACGTTTATCCCCAACCTCGGTCCAATACTGGCACTTGTTCCTGCGCTGCTTTTCGCGCTGCTTGACGGTCCGCAACAGGCCGTGTACGTTCTGCTGCTGTACGTGGGCATTCAAACCATAGAGAGCAACGTCATTACCCCCATCATTCAGAAACGACTCAACGATATCCCCCCTGCCCTGCTGCTATTGGTGCAGATTGTTATCGGGGCCTTTGCCGGAACGCTGGGGTTAGTGATGGCAGCTCCGTTGCTGGTGATCCTGATGACGCTGGTCAAAACTATTTACCAGAAGGACATCTTGGGGGATGAGCCGTAAACTGGTGCCTTCATTTAAGCTCTTACCCAAAAGCGGACTGATAGTTTATTGTCAGTCCGCTTTTGGGTAAGAGCCCACGCTTTTTTAGGTACGTGGCTGGGAGGGTCTGGGTGGGTTGGGCTTTTATTCAATACGTTGGTGGATTTACTTTGTTCCATGATGACTCAACCGTTTCTCCCGCTCCTGATAGCCACTTTGTTTGGCCTGACTGCCTGCAAAAAGACAGACCCCGGTACCACCCCGGCACCCACGATCCCCTCGGTCGATGTGACCATCAATGCCACCAAAACGCATCAGACCATCGTGGGTTTTGGCGGGTTTGGCGCGCAGAATGTGTACTGGTCGGGCGGCCCCTTCACCAGCCCGCGCTTTGTACGCGACATTGTAGAAGACCTCGGCTGCACCATCATACGCGACGAACTGCCGACCTCGTTCGAGATTCAGAACGACAACGCCGACCCCAACGTAACGGACCTGAACGCCTATAATCTCACCCGCGCCGTGCCGGGCCACCACGCACCGTTTGCCAACCGGGTGCCGCACCTGAAAGCCATGCGTGAAGCGGGTGTGCAGACTTTCATTACGTCGGTGTGGAGTCCGGCCCCCTGGATGAAGTGGAACAACCGAATCGACAACGGCACGCCCAACAACTCGGCCCCCGGCTATAACGTTACCCCCACTACGGCCAGTAACCAGCTGAAAGTGTCCAATTACGAAGAGTTTGCCGAAATGTGCGTGGCGTACTGCCGCATTTTCAAACGCGATGTCGGTATTGACCTCTACGCCCTGAGCATCCAGAATGAACCGCGCTTTTCGCAGTTTTACCAATCTTGTGTTTATGACGGCCCCGCCCTGCGTGACCTGCTGATCGTGGTAGGTCGGCGCTTTAAGAAAGAAAATATTACCACAAAACTCTTTGCTCCCGAAGACGTGGGCTGGTTTGATGGGGTAAAAGGAATGACGCTCCCGATGCTGGAAAATGCCGAAGCCCGCTCGTACCTGGGCATAGTTGCAACGCACGGCTACGCCCTCGATGGCGTACTGCCCGCTTCGACCGATGCCACGACCTGGCAGACGATGTATAGCTGGGGACAACCGTACAACCTGCCCATGTGGATGACCGAAACGTCAGGCCATAAAAACAACCACGCCGGAGCCATCGACCTGGCCAAAGCCATGTACACGGCCCTGCGGTTCGGTAATGTGTCGGCCTGGGTATTCTGGACGCTGAGCGAAGAGCAGTTGTCGGAATACAGCCTGCTGAGCAGCAACGGCATCAAATCCAAACGGTACCACGTATCCAAGCAATACTTCCGCTACGTCCGGCCCGGTGCCGTGCGCGTAGAAGCTGCCACCACCGATGCTGACCTGCTGCCGCTGGCGTTTGTCAACGGCGGACTTTCAACCCTCGTTATCACCAACATCGGTACCACCGACAAAGCCCTCCGGGTGAAAGGCAACGGCACCGCCACGCAGTACAAAGTGTACCAAACCACCGCGTCGGATAACTGCGTAGAGAAATCGTCCGTAAAAGCGGGTGATTCTGTTACGATTCCGGCCCGAAGCGTACTAACGCTGGTTGGGGGGAATTAATCGAACTCACTCCCCCGTCAATCACACAGCGATGCCAC
>JBBRUB010000263.1:0-5725 GCA_038248175.1 Cytophagales bacterium
CACAGCATCATCCTTGATCAGGTAGAAAACGGCGTGGCGGTACGTATGGCCGTGCTGTACTTGCTGGCGCAGTTGTGAGGTCGTTGCGGAAAAAATTAATTAGTTTTATGATTGCAGTTTATGGCAACGAAAGTCAGGGAAATCATTAAGATGCTGGAGGATGACGGCTGGTATTTCAAGCGGCAAAACGGTAGTCATCAGATTTACCGATATCCGACAAAATCTGGCATCGCAGTCGTTCCTAATCATGGCCTGAACAAAGAACTGAAAGAGGGAACAGTGCAATAAATTCTTAAGCAAGCTGATTTAAAAGTCTAACGACACCCATCGTCATGCAATACGTAGTAATTATCGAAGAAACGTCGTCGGGTGGTTATTCGGCTTACGTGCCGGACTTGCCAGTGTGCTTCACAGTAGGTGATACGCTCGATGAGGTCAAAGCAAATATCAGAGAAGCTATCGAACTGTATCTGGACGAAGCACGCGAAACGGGAATGGTGCTGCCTATGCCCAAAACTATGTCAGCCTTAGTAGAAGTCCAAACTGCTTGACAAAGTTATCGAAGAGTCGGCTCACCTCATCACGTACCCCGCCTTTTTTAACGCCGAAGCCGTCATCTGAATGACGTTTACGTCCAGTGAAATAGGCGTTAGGGGTGTATCGGTTTTGTCGGTTTTTACAGCTACGATGGCGTCGATTACGTCCATGCCTTTGAAGACCTGCCCAAATACGGTGTAATTGTCATCGAGCCGCGCTAACCCTTCCTTTTTCTGTACGATGTAAAACTGACAACCCGCCGAGAGTTTACCGGGATTGTCGTCGCGCCCGGCTCCAATGGCTCCGTAAACGTGGCGAAGGTTCGGGCTGAATTCGGGTTTCAGCAGGTAAGGCGAATCAGAAAAGCCAGCCGGTGTGTCGGGGCAGCCGCCCTGCGCCACAAAGTCAGGAATGACCCGGTTAAACGTCAGTGTATCCCAGTAGTGCTGATTGGCCAGTTTTATGAAACTCGCCCTGTGATTCGGCGTCTCGTCGTGCAGCCAGAAAAGGACCTCGCCCATTGGCGTTTTGATTTGCCCAACGGGGTACGTTTTGGCGGGCGTCGGGCCGAACGTTACCAGCGTGAGCTGAAGCAGGAAGAAGAACAGAGTAGGCATTGTAGAGAGGGATTGTAGGTTAGTTGACGAATAGTAGCCCGGATCTCCCGGTCCGGTAGCCGTAAGGCTAACACGGTAGTTACATATTAGCCTTACGGCTACCGGACCGGGAGATCCGGGCTACTACTCGCCGGGGTGGTACGTTTTCTCGACGTGCTGTTGAATATCTTCGGGATAGAACCACACATCCTTAAACTGCCGGTTGCAGTACAGCGAAGCCTGGTCAGTGAAGTGTTTGGTGCCGGGCGTACTGCTCTGCCCGCCCGTCACCACCGACCGGGCCGTTACGCGCTTACCAAATTCCACCACCGCCACAAAGCTGTTGCCCACGTAGCCGTATCGCTGCTTCATACCCGCCGGTGTTCTGGCCCCAAAAGCCGCCAGCGACCCCCAGCCCGACGAGGTGAACCCCACCGGAATGCTCGGTTGCTTGTCGTCGAAGGTTTCGTCAATCCGGCCTGTCAGTCGCTGGTAGCGGTTGATGCGTCCCCACGGCGTTTGCCACGTGCCAAAGTCGCGGGTGAGGTCGGTCAGGACGTTGGAGAGGGCATTGAGTTTTTCTTCGGGCGTGGTGCTGCTGATGGTAAAGGCCGTAAAGCTCAGATTGTCCAGCGGCTGACCGGGCTGTACGCGGCTTCGGGCCAGTTTCTGGAGTTTCTCGGCCCACAAAATCGCCAGCGTCTGCCCAACGGATTCGGTGCCGTAGCTGCGGCCCCAGTTGGTCAGGAGTTGAACAGCTTCCGGGACGTCGTTCGATACATTGTCCGATTTTCCAGCTACCGATTCGTACGCGCTTAACAACGCCGGTATCAGGTCGTCAAAAGCGGCCAGGTGCGGGTTGTTGGCGGCACTGATGAGCGTATCGAGCGTGAACATGGTCTTGCCAGTCAGCACCCGTTCGGCGTTGATGCCCCGGTAGTTCTGCGCGTCGGGGGCCATGTAGGCGGGGTACTTGCTACGGTCAGGGCTGCCACTGCCCGATACCGTAAAGGGCGTGGCGTTGCAGTTTTGAATCCAGCCGGTGGCGGGGTTTTTCACCTGTACAATTTCGTCGGCGGTGTGCAGGCCTTTCCAGTCGGTGGCGGGGTTGCTGCCATCCACGGGTTTTTCCCAATCGAATTTCAGGTCGCGCCGGGGCATGAAGTTGCCGTGCCAGTAGGCAATGGTGCCGTTTCGGTCGGCATATACGGTGTTGTTGGACGCATTGCCATTAAGATTCATTACCTTTTTGAAACCGGCGTAGTCATGGGCTTTGGTGCGCAGGTACGACTGTTGCAGTGCGTTGAGTGGCGTATTCATCATGGCTACGGACAGCCATCGGTCGCCCTGCTGCCCTACAATTGGGCCGTGTTGGGTCCAGTAGAGCGGGATTTCTTTGTACTGCATCCCGGCATTGGTTTTGTACGGAAACCGGACCATCTGCATCCGAACGGGTTTGAGCGCGTTGCCGTATCGGTAGAAATATTTACCGTCTTTCTTCTCGATAGTTTCCAGGTACTCGTCCATCGAATCGGCGTAGCTTGAGGTGTGCATCCAGCCACAGTATTCGTTGAAACCCTGATAGACAAAGAACTGCCCCCACGTAACGGCTCCGTAGGCGTTCAGCCCTTCCTGACTGGTCATCTGCACCTCCGACCGGAAATAAAACGATGTGTGCGGGTTTATCAGCAGCAGCGCATTGCCGGTAACGCTTTTGGCGGGTGCAATAGCAAACCCGTTCGATCCAACCGACTCGCGTTCGTACAAATCTTCCAGCGTGGCGGGTTTGGCCCGGTACGACGTTTTGCGCGATTCATAAAAATCGCGTAGCTGCCCGGTTGGTACCACGCTGATGTTGCCACCAATGCTGCCTTCGCTGAACATAAGCGGCATCCAGGGCCGGAACTGCGTCAGGAGTTTTGGTTTTACGCCGGGGTGCGTATGCAGATAGTAGTTCGTGCCATCGGCGAAGGCATCGAGGAGGTTGCGCATCCAGAGCGGGCTTTTTTTATACAGCGCAATGGCCTGCGTACTGTCCATGAACAGCCGCGCCCGCACATCGTGGTACAACGCCGATTCGCCCTCTATTTCGGCCAGCCGCCCGATGGCGTCGATATAGTTCATCTCGACCCGGTCAAAATCGTCTTCGCATTGCGTATAGAGCAGACCGAACACCACATCGGCGTCGGTTTTTCCGCTGATGTGCGGCACCCCCCACGTATCGCGCGTGATCGTAACCTGCCTGGCCTGCTGCTGCCACCGTGCCACCTCGATTTTGCTGGCGTGTTGGGCGTGGGTGACACATGGAATCAGTAGAAAAAAGAAAACGGACAAGCGAGACAGGAGCAGAGAATGATGCATTTATATGATTCAGAAGATTATTGGGTAAAAATAGCTTTCTGGATGACCATTGGGTACAAAAGTCCCGGACCGCTACGCCATACCCGGCAGGGTGATGGTTACGGCGGTGCCTTCGTTTTCGGCGGAGGTAATCTGGACGGTACCCTGATGGAGGTCGATGATTTTTTGGGTTACGGCCAGGCCGATGCCGTAGCCGGGGATTCCAGCCACGTTTTTTCCCCGATACAGCGGATCGAGTACGTGGTCGGCGTCGGCGTCGGCAATGCCGCGGCCCCGGTCCGTCACAATCATGCTTACCTGATCGTCTCCGGCCTGTAATTGTATCGAGACAGCTTCGTCGGAGTATTTGCAGGCGTTGTCGATGATGTTCAGATAGGCAGTGGTGAGCAGCACGGCATTGCCTTTCACGGCAAAGGACCCGTCTTCGTCGGTCACAAACTGAAGGGTCAAACTTCGCTTTGGGTATTTGGTTTGTACTTGTTCAATGGCGGTAAGCAGGCAGTCATCGGCCTGCACGGGTGTTAGGGCTACGGTGCCATCAGTTACTTTAGCCAGTCTGAGTAATCCGTTTGTTAGGGCAATCACCTTGTTGATTTCCTCGATTGATACTTCCATGCTGTCGCGCCAGTCGGCGGGGTCTTTGTCGTAGCGGAGTGAGGTTTGCAGGGTGCCGAGAATATTGGTCAGGGGGGTGCGCAACTCGTGCGAAGCCTGGGAAACGAAACTGCGCTGCGACACAAAAGCGTCTTCGAGCCGGAACAGCATCTGATTGAACGTCATGGCCAACTGGGCAATCTCATCGCGCCGGTTGCCTTCGTTCACCCGCTTGTGCAGCTGTTTGGCTGTTATCTGTTCTACCTCATCCACAATCTGGGCAATAGGTTTCAGCACCCGCCCTGAGAAATACCAGCCCGCCAGCACAATGAGGGTGAATCCCAATATGTTGGCCAGAATCAGAATCTGTTGCAGGGTGTTGAGTTTGGTCGTGCCAATCCTATCGTAGCCCGATGCGAAAATGTAGAACAGATCGCCCCGGTCGCGGTAGGTCATTGCGATGGATTCGAGGTGACCGCTCTTGAACTCAACCAGTGGCGTTGTGGCAAGCTGTGGAATCCGGCGTTCAAAAAAGTCGGAATCTTTCAGGGTTTGATTGGTGAATACCAGCTCATGGCCACTGTCATAGATACTGATCTGTTCCTCCACAATAGTCAGCAGATCGGTACGGACCATTTTCTTGAAAAATTCGTCGTGCAGATGCCGGCGGGAAATCAGCACCCGCCCCGCCATACGGGCCTGCGCCGTTAAGCGGGCGTAAAACTCCTCCTGCCGGTACAGCGAATAAAAATACAGCACCAGTACCGACAGCGTAAGCTGAATAGCCGTGGCCAGCAGGGTGAAGATAATGGTCAGGCGATTGCGGATGAGCATACAGGTTATTCGCGAAGGACGTAGCCCATGCCCACGATGGTGTGCAGCAGTTTGGGCGAAAAGCCTTTGTCGATTTTTTTGCGCAGGTAGCTTATATACACGTCGATCACGTTGGATGCGGTGTCGAAATTAAGGCTCCAGACCCGCTCGCTGATATCGACCCGCGAGATGGTTTTTCCCTTGTTAAGCATCAGGTACTCCATAAGGGCGTATTCGCGGGTGGTCAGTTCGATGCGCTGACCGGCCCGCGTCACTGTCTTGGCGTCTAAGTTCAGTTCCAGATCGGCCAGTTGAAGGAGCTGCTTTTGCTTGGGGCCATTCCGGCGGGTCAATGCCCGGACGCGCAGCAGCAATTCCTGAAACTCGAACGGTTTGGCCAGATAATCGTCGGCCCCGGCGTTGAACCCGTCCGATTTGTCGGCCAGGCTGTCCAGCGCGGTCAGCAACAGGACGGGTATGGCCTCGTCTTCGGCCCGGATCAGACGACACAGTTCAAACCCGTTGATCTGCGGCAGGTTAACGTCCAGCAGGATGATGTCATGACTATCCCGCCGAAATAGCGACAGACCCATCCGACCGTCGTAGGCGATTTCGACCTCGTATCCTTCTGCCATCATGCCTTTGCGGATAAAGGAAGCCAGCCGCTCTTCGTCTTCAACCAACAGGATTTTCATTGACGAAAGAGTGAACGTGCGTTTCTGCGACCTGAGTTATCCCTGAAAATCACATGTCCCATAGAAAACACGATATGTAGAGTATTCGCGCGTCGGGTGGCCATAGTAAAAAAAGATGGTGTTGTCTAA
>JBBRUB010000264.1:0-5718 GCA_038248175.1 Cytophagales bacterium
GGCCGGACAAACATTTCGACTTTGGCGTTGCGGTCGGTACCACCTTCTATGGTCAGACTCCCGCCCGATGTTTCGGCCCGCACGGCGTCGATGTTGCCCGAGAATGTTTTGACCTGATACGGGTCTTCTTTGTCATTGCTGGTAGAAGACGGTGCGAAGGACGTAAGCGAAAGGGTGGCTGCGCTGAGCAGGGCGAGGAAAAACTGGCTGCGTTTCATGGCTTTGGTTTGGTTTATGGCTGAAAGATGCACCAGCTCCTGAAAAGGTTGCACGGGCAACCGAAGAACCGGACAATTACCAGGGGTCAACTACTGTGCCATAGCGAAAAAACGCCCGTTCCTGCGCAGGAACGGGCGTTTACTGTTTCTAATCTGTCCGTTTTCGGATAGTCGGTATCCGAAAACGGACAGGCAGGGGACCTTAATAGCTATTTACGCGTAGGTGTTAAGCATGACCGGCATGACCAGCATCAGAATATCTTCGTTTTCTTCCTTATCGGCAGGAATCAGCAGACCGGCGCGGTTGGGAGCCGACATTTCGAGCGTGACCATCTTGGCACTCAGGTTATTCAGCACCTCGGCCATGAGCTTGCCGTTGAAACCGATTTCCATTGGCTCACCCTCAAAATCGCAGCCAAGTTTTTCGTTGGCTTCGTTTGAGTAATCCAAATCTTCTGCCGAGATAGTCAGGCTATTGGGTTTCAGGGCCAGCCGAATCTGGTGCGTGGTGCGGTTGGCGTAAATCATAATCCGCTTCAGCGAGTTGAGCAGGTCGGTCCGGCCAATGGTCATTACGTTGGGGTTGTTGGTCGGAATGGCGTTTTCATAGTCCGGGAACCGCTCGTCAATTAACCGGCAGATCAGCTTCGTACCACCAAACGTAAATGACGCATTGGACTGGCTGAACTCGGCCTCCACTTGCACACCTTCGGGCAATGACGTCTTGAGCAGTTGCAGGGCCTTGCGCGGAATAATGACCGACGTACTCGATGCCGCGTTGAGGTCGGTCCGGCGGTAGCGAATCAGGCGGTGGCCATCGGTGGCCACGAACGTAGCGTTGTCGGCAGAGAGTTGCAGCAATACCCCCGTCATGGCCGGGCGCAGGTCGTCGGTGCTGGTGGCAAACACGGTGTTGTTGATGGCACTCAGCAGGATGTCTGACGTCATATCGACCGACAGCGTTTTGTTCACTGTGGGCAGCTTGGGGAAGTCAATCGGGTTTTCGCCGGAGAGTTTGAAACGGCCATTGTCGGTCAGGATTTCGGTGCCGAAGGTTTCGGTGTCGATGTTAACCGATATGGGCTGTTCGGGCAGACTGCGCAGGGTATCCAGCAGCAACTTGGCAGGAATGGCAATGGCTCCGCTTTCGCTGGCTTCGACCTGAATCTGGGTGGTCATGGTCGTTTGCAGATCGGAGGCCGTAACGGTCAGCGTACCGTCGTCAATGCGGAACAGGAAGTTTTCGAGAATCGGAACGATGGGATTGGTGGCCACCACGCCGTTGACGTTTTGCAGATTTTTGAGGAGTACGGACGAGGAAACGATAAATTTCATGGGCCTGTTCTAAAGTAAGTGGTTCCTGACAAGATAGTAAGAACAAAAGTAGCAAAATACCCGCACAAACGGACAGCATATATGGAAGCCGAAATCATTAACCGGGTAACGAACAGCGGTCTCGTTACGCTCGATCTGGAAGAATATTACCACCCCGGCGAACGGGTACTTTACGATATTAAAGAGAATCTGTACATGGGGTTAATGCTGCGCGAAAAGGAGTTTCGGGCGTTCCTGAAGGAACACGACTGGAGCGGATATGCGGGTAAAAACGTAGCCATTACCTGCACCGAAGACGCCATTGTGCCAACCTGGGCCTATATGCTCCTGACCCTGAATTTGCAACCCTACGCCAACACCATCGTCTTCGGCACCCTCGCCGACCTCGCCGAAAAGCTGTACTTCGACGCCATTGCCCAAATTGACCCGGAAGCATACCGCGATGCCCGCGTGGTGATCAAAGGCTGCTCGAAAGTGCCGGTACCTACGGCGGCCTACGTCGAAATCACGCGTCTGTTGCGGCCCGTTGCTCAAAGTCTGCTCTTCGGTGAGCCGTGCAGCACCGTACCGTTGTATAAACGTCCGAAGGTGTAGGGACGGGGCCATAAAGCGGTTTCACTGCAATCCGCTAACTTCACCCCAAAAACTACGATTATGCGCCAATTTATCGCCTTCATTTTCCTGACCCTGCTGACGGTGTCTGCTGCCGTAGCCCAAACCAACGAAGCCGACTCGTTCCACGGAGCTGAAGCCACCAAAGCCCGCTACCGGGCCGTTTACCAGCTCAACACCGCCGATACGTCCGACATCCGCCACGCGCTGACCAACATGCAAAACGCGCTCAACGACCCGCGCCTGAAAGGAAAATTGGATATGGAACTGGTGGTCTATGGCGGAGCCAATGTGGTGTACCGAAAAAGCAACCCTCAGTTTGAAAAGCAGCTTCAGGAGTTGCAAAAGCAGGGCGTTATTCTGGCCATGTGCGAAAACACGATGATAAAGCGCAGTATCAAGCGCGAGCAGTTGTTTCCCTTCGTCAGCTACGTACCCACCGCCAACGGCGAACTCATTATCCGGCAGCAGGACGGCTGGGCTATCGTCCGTCCGTGATGCTCGATTTTCGCCTGAACGTTTTCTATACCGTTGCCAAACGGCTCAGTTTCACCAAAGCAGCCGCCGAACTGTACGTGACGCAGCCCGCGGTGACCAAACATATCCAGGAGCTGGAACATCAGTTCGGTACGGCCCTGTTTGATCGGCGTGGCAATCAGATTAGCCTGACCAATGCGGGCAAGGTGTTTCTGAAACATGCTGAAGCCATCATGACGACTTACCGCCAACTGGCCTTCGATATGAACGCGCTCAAGGGCGAATCGGCGGGGGCGTTGCGGCTGGGGGCCAGCACAACGGTGGCGCAGTACGTAATTCCGCCCGTGCTGGCCCGGTTTCGCGAACAGGCTGCCGATGTCAGCATCGCGCTGTTGAGTGGCAACACCGAGCAAATCGAACAGCAATTACTAAACAACGATATTGACCTTGGGCTGGTGGAAGGCCGCACGCACCACTCCGATATTCGCTACACGCCCTTCGTGAAAGACGAACTGGTGCTGGTTTGCCGTGCCGACCATCCGCTGGCCAATCGCGACGAGATTACGCTCGACGAACTCCGGCAAACGCCCATACTACTGCGCGAACGCGGCTCCGGCTCGCTCGAAGTGATCGAGCATGCCCTGCGCGGTAAGGGTATCAAACTCACCGATCTGACCATTGAGATGCACCTTGGCAGTACGGAAAGTATCAAGTCGTACCTCGGCAGTTCGCGCTGCATAGCGTTCGTCTCGGTGTTTGCCGTGCCGGACGAGTTGCGGGCCGGGTCGCTCAAGATTGTCGATGTGGCGGGCCTGACGATTCAGCGTGATTTTTATTCCATTCAATTGCAGGGTGTTAGTGGCGGACTGGCCGATACGTTCATGCGCTTTGCCCGGCAACACTACCGAAAGGATGGCCGCTGAACGATTGCTACACGCCTTTACTTCATAGATTTACTCAATAATTTCTAACTGGTATGAAAACCCCTATTCTGCTCGCTCTAACTGCAAGTCTTCTGATAACCACGACCGTTTCGGCGCAGCGCCGGTCGGTCCAGAAAGCCACTGCCCGCTCTGGTGCTGCCCCCCAAACGGCTGTTTCACAACTGCCGGAATATGCACTGAGCCGCGCCGATATGGAAGCCCATATGCGGTTTCTGGCCTCAGACGAGTTGCTGGGTCGGCGCACGGGCGATGCGGGCAACCGGGTGGCGGCCCGTTATATTGCCGAAGAATTTCGGCGGCTGGGGCTAAAACCGGCGGGCGATTCGGGCAATCCAGCCGGGGGCAATCCAGCCGGGGGCAATTACTACCAGCCCATCAACTTCGAGCGCGTCAAATCTGCCGAATCAGCTACGTTGTCTATGGGCGGTGAGATGCTGCAACTTGGCAAGGATTTGGTTGTGATGGCGGGCGGCCCAATTAACCAGACGGGCGAGGTGATTTACGTTGGTTATGGCTTGACCGACGGCGAGGATGGCTACAAAGGCCGCGACGTGAAAGGTAAGATTCTGATTGCTCAGGGAGGCTCGCCGGATGCCAAAAGCCCGCGCGAAGTCTTTCAGGCAGCAAACGCCAAACGCAAACTGGCTACCGAGAAAGGCGCGGCTGCCCTCGTTGAACTCTACGCCGAGTCGATTCCGTGGGGATTTATCAATCAGTATTTCAGCCGCGAACAGATTAACCTGCCCACCGACGAGAGCAACACTCTGCCCATTGCGCATTTGTGGGTCAACAACACGGGCAACAAATACAAACAACTGAGAGAGCCGGGGCAGGTCATTACGCTGCGGTCGTCGGGCAGACCGCAGTCGGTGGCTCCGTCGGCCAATGTGGCGGGCATCATCGAGGGTACCGATCCAACGCTGAAAAATGAATACGTCGTTCTGTCGGCGCACTTCGATCATGTCGGGGTGGGCAAGCAGGGGGGCAGCAACTACCAGCCGTCAGACAGTATTTTCAACGGGGCGCGGGACAATGCCTTCGGTACGGTGTCGATTCTGTCGGCGGCTAAGGCCCTGATGGTGCAGCGGCCCAAACGATCGGTGCTGGTGCTGGCCTTCACGGGCGAAGAAGTGGGGCTGCTGGGCAGTAAATACTACGCCGAACACCCGCTGGTACCGCTGAAACAAACTATCTTCAACCTCAACACCGACGGTGCGGGCTACAACGACACCACCATTATCTCGGTCATCGGGCTGGAACGTACCGGCGCGAGGGCCGAAATTGAAGCCGGTGCTAAAGCCTTCGGGCTGGGCGTTTTTGCCGAACCCGCCCCCGAGCAGGGCTTGTTCGACCGTTCGGACAACGTGAGTTTTGCGGCTAAAGGCGTTCCGGCTCCCGATATTTCGCCGGGTTTCAAAGATTTCGACGCGGCCATTCAGAAGTATTACCACCAGGCCATCGACAATCCCGAATCCATTGATTTTGGCTACCTCGAACGCTTCGCCAAAGCGTATTCGCACATGGCCCGGCTTATTGCCAACCGCGCCACCCGCCCGCAGTGGGTAGTGGGCGACAAGTATGAAGCCGCCGGAAAAGCCTTGTATGGTAATTGAAAACTAAACCCGGTAGCCCATCGTTAAATAGAGTAAGACAACACCGATTATGCTGTTAAAATATCTGTTTATCATCACGCTGATTATTCTGTTTGTGCCACCGGTGCGCCGGTTTGTGTTCTACCTGCTCGTTGGCCGCAAGCTGGTGAAAGAGCAAAAACAGCAACGCGCTGGCCGGAATCCGCGCCAGGACGAGATACGGGTGGAAAACAAACCACCCCAGCCCGACAGCCGGTTCAAAGGGGGCGATTACGTGGATTATGAAGAAGTGAAATAGATGCAATAAAAAAGCCCCGGCAGTCATGCCGGGGCTTTTTTATTGAGTTGCTTTACTGCTCTACGGCGTATTCTTTGCGGTATTTGACGGCCACGCCACTCATGAGGTAGCCATTGTCGGTCCGGGACGTGTAGTATTTGTACTGTACGTCAATGAGGGCATCGGCACCGAGTTTCTTGGCCTCCAACGTCATACGGGCCAGCAGCGTTTCTTTCTGCTGCATGTCGTTACCGCGTTGTACC
>JBBRUB010000265.1:0-5704 GCA_038248175.1 Cytophagales bacterium
AGGAGCAGCAGCAATTTATCATAATCCTGAAACGAGGCCAGTTCGGGCAGGCTTCGGATAGCAATCTGAAGGGTAATCAGCAGCAACACAACCGCAATAATACCCGCCAGAAACCCCTGCCAGATGCCCCGCCCCAAAAAAGGTCGGGTAATGAACCCGTTAGTAGCTCCTACCAGCTGCATACTGCGAATCAGCATTCGCTGCGAATGCAACGCCAGCCGGATCGTATTGTTCATCAGTACCACAATGATGACCAGCAGCACCAACGCAAAAGCCGACATAACTATATAGATGCGGGTGATATTTCGGTTGATGCTATCGACCAGGTTTTCCTGATATACCACCTCAAACACACCATCTATTTGTTCGATGTCCTGCTTTACAGTTGCCAGTTTTGACTCTTCAAAGTACTCCTCGTTGAGTTTGATCCGGTAGCTGTCACGAAGCGGATTTTCGTCTAAAAATTTCGAAAAATCCTCTTTCGTTTCGGCAACAAATTCTTTGGCTGCTTCATCCTTCGATACCAGCGTAATTTGCGGTTGTCCGTTGGTTTTCAGGACAAACGGCTCACTGGCCAGTGTCCTGAACAACGTTTCGCTTTGGGCTTTGCTCAGGTCTTTATCCAGAAAAGCCCGCATCTCGTAATTCTCGCGAATGAACGTAACGAGCCGCTTGGACTGCACAGCCAGCGTTCCACAAAAACCAATTAAAAACAAGGCCAGCGTCAGGCTGAATAAAATCATGCCGCTGGGGTACATTCCTACTTTTTTCTTCTTACGAGCCATTCAGGGGTTCGTGTTTAGATGGACAAATTTAGCGCAATAGACCGCGTAACGGCCCAATTTAAGAAAATTTAAGGCATCATCATCGCCAGATGCCCGCCACCGGGTGGATCGTTACGGCCTGCCAGCCATTGCCGAGAAGCCGGATACCGGTGTTGGCCGGGTCGGGAAACACCTGGTTGGTCATGGTCACGGCCCCGTCATTGGCAAAAACTTCTACCGACGAACGGTCAACCCATATTTGCAGGCTCACGCGTCCGTTCTGTGGTTTCAGCGGAGCTGCGTACCGTCCCGGAAAGTCCTTATGAAAGGCGGTCTGCCCTACGCGGCTTCGGTCAACATATAGTTGTTGCTTAACCACATCGTAGCCAATGACAGTGGCGTCAGCATCGTTCCGCGGGTTTTTATGGAGCAAAATACGGTAATCGGTCGTGCCGGGTTGGGGTTCCAGTTCGGCGGTGAGCAGGTAGGCGTCGGTGAGGGGTTCGGCGTAGGTAAGCTGCCGGTTAAAGGCCGTAACGTCGGTACCCATCATGCGAAATGGCGTGTCCAGCAGTTGGTTGAGTTCCTGCACGGGTTGTTGCCGCAGGTCGTAGCGCGTGGTTTTACCATCGGCGCGCTGCACCAGTTTCAGTTCGCGGGGCAGGGTCATGGCCCCCCGGAATACCGTTGTGGGCAGATCGTTGGCGTATTGCCAGTTATTCATCCAGCCAATGCTGATTGGCCCGCGATTGCCGCGAATGGGCAGGTTGTTGAACGTAATGGCCGCGTAATAATCCTTGCCGTAATCCACGTAGCGCGGCTCGCCGGGTTTGCTCTCGCTCACGAAGGTTTTCCCATCAAACCGGCCCACAAAATACTGCATTCCGGGGCCACCCGCCGGAGCATTACCACCCATCGATAGCAGCAGCAACCATTTGCGTTCTACCGCATTATCGACTGGCACCTCCACTAAATCGGGGCATTCCCATATCGTGGCCGGGCTGTCGGGCGAGACAAACTCGCCGGTTTTGGTCCACTGCCGCAGGTTAGTCGAATTGTAGAAGAGGGCCTTTTTCTCGGTAGGCAGCAACACAACCATCACCCAGCGACGGGTGGGTTCGTGCCAGAACACTTTGGGATCGCGAAAATCTTTTTTGTTGAGGTCGATAACCGGATTGGCGTCGTATTTGGTCCAGGTACGGCCTTTGTCGGTGCTGTACGCAATGTGCTGACTTTGCCGATTTTCCTGATGGCCGGTATAAATAGCCACCATTGGCGGGGTACTGCCCCGGCCAAATCCGCTACTGTTGGTTTTGTCCACGACGCAGCTTCCCGAAAAAATCATAGTGTTGCCTTCTTCGGCGATGGCGGGCGGCAGTTCGCGCCAGTGAACCAGGTCGCGGCTGATGGCATGGCCCCAGGTCATATGCCCCCAGCGCGAACCGAAAGGATTATGCTGGTAGAACAAATGGTATTCGCCGTCGAAATAGACAAGCCCGTTGGGATCGTTAATCCAGTTGGCGCGGGGCGAGAAATGATATTGCGGACGAAACACCTGCTGATACGTGGTATCGGACCCAGGACGCTGCGCCAAACCAGCAAACGGCAGTGAGCCAACAAACCAAACCCCCAGTAAAACTCGGACCATTACAGACAGATTGCCGTAGATAGATTGTTGCAGATAAAGCGGACTAAATACGGAGGGCAAGTTCGCTAATTTATAGGTTAGTTTCGCGACTGTCCTGGTAAAACATCCAGATCAAACAGCGGGTTTGTCCTCTAAGAAGACATCTCCAGCTATGACCGCCAACCACCCGTTCCAACGCTACGACGAAACCGACGACGCGCAGTTTTACGTACAGCCCCGTTTAGTCAACCATATCGACAATGCCGCCATCCGGGCTGCTACTGATTTATACCGAGACCACCTGCCTGCCGGATGTGATGTGCTGGATTTGATGAGCAGCTGGGTGAGCCACCTGCCAGCCGATGTGCAATACGGGCGCGTGGCCGGGCTGGGCATGAACGAAACCGAATTACGGGCCAATCCGCAGTTAACGGACTATACAGTACAGAACCTCAATAGGGCCCCCAAACTCCCCTACCCTGACAACACCTTCAACGGCGGCATGGTTACCGTATCGGTACAGTATCTGACGCAACCCGTAGTGGTTTATAAGGAACTGACACGGGTCTTGCGCCCCGGCAGTCCATTTCTGACGGTATTCTCGAACCGCATGTTTCCGACCAAAGCCGTAGCGGTCTGGCAATCGCTCGATGACCGGGGCCACCAGCAGTTGGTGCGTTCATTTTACGAGCAAACCGGTTTATTCGACCAGATTGATGTACTGGACCGCAGCCCGCGCGGCTGGGGCGACCCGCTGTTTGCGGTGGTAGGACGGGTGAAAAAGGAGGGGCGATTTATAGCCGTAGCTACATGACTTTCTGCTTCATCGCTTTTGCCAGCGGGACAATACCGCTCCCGTTACCAGCCCGCCAAACAAATACCAGCCGATAGTCATAGCAACGGTAGCATTGGTACGGGTGGTGGGAGCCGCGCCCAGACCCAGCGGACCAGGCAGTGTAATGGCCCCTATTCCTGCCAACAGACCCAAAGCTACCCCGGCCAGAACCGGCTGTTTTGGGTTCAGACCCACTAAACTGTAATAAACGGCATTCGATACCACGTCGCCCGCCATAGCCAGTACGTATAGGGAGGTGCCGGTTGGTGGGGTTTCGTCAACGGATTCGTATCCTTTTTTGATGCTGCGTTCGCCGAGTAAGTCAGCGCGGGGGGCCTGCGGCACGAATTGCCGGACCGTCTCGTGCAGTACATTCAGGGCAACTGCCCCGGCCAGACCGCTGCCCAGTGCGGTCTGGAGTGTATTTTTCCGTTTGCTTTCCATGTAAGGCTGATGTTTTTCAGAAAGAAACGGGATCAACACCCGGTTGTTTAGAGCCAGTTCTTGCGCCGAAAAATCCAGAGTGTCAGGGCCGAAGCCGAAATCATCATACTCCAGGCAAAGACGTAGCCATATTTCCAGTGAATTTCGGGCATCTGCTCAAAGTTCATACCCCAGATGCTCGCCAGCAGCGTGGGCGGCAGAAACACCAGCGACACCACGGTAAAGATTTTCACGACCCGGTTCTGCTCCAGATCGATCAGACCGAGGTAGGTATTTTGCAGAAACTCCAGCCGCTCAAAAATAAAGTTGGTGTGATCGATGAGTGAGTTTATGTCTTTGGTCAGGATGCGCAACCGGGCCTGTTCGGCCTCGTTAAACCAACCGTCAGAGCGGATCATGGCCGATATAACCCGCTGTTTGTCAACCACATTCTCGCGAATATTCATCGTCAGCTCCTGGTAATCGTTGATATTCAGCAGCATCTCGCGGTCCAGATTGGCGTCAAGATCAAGCATCCGGTTGATGGCTTTGATCTCGCCCGATACCAACTCGATCAGATCGGCGTCGTAGTCAATGCGTGATTCGAAGATAAAAATCAGAATCTGCGCCCCGTCGGTGAACGACGACCGTCGGGATTTAATGCGCTTTACGGTATCGGCAAAGGATCTGAGGTCGGCATTGCGATAGGTAAAGAGCGTGTCGTCTTTCAGAATAAAGCTCACCGGCACCGTCACGTAGCGATGTTCAGGATCAGGTACCAGAAAATTGGAATTAGCAATCAGGTAGTCGTCCTCTTCGATGTAGCGCGACGAACTTTCGATCTCGAGTTGCTCCTGCTGACTCAAAAAATCGACATCAAACTTTTCTTCAACGCTTTTTATCTCGGCAGGCGTCGGGTTTTGTAAATCGACCCAAAGGGTACGTTCAGTATCCTGAAAGGAGTCAATATCGCGGATTTTTCGGACGGACGTTTCGTCCTGCTGGAAGATTCGGATCATATAATACGGTTGAGCAGCGCAGTGGCCTGAACGCGAAGTTCGCAGAAATGCTTTGATTTGCCCGTACCATTACCCCGATTATACAGGTATAAACTTCCTCTGACGCTACCTTCGGCCCCTGTACCTGACCAACGAGTATCTGCAAACCAATATCGGCCCATGATTCGTAAAGCAGAGCGCGTAACTTTGTTCTATGGAATCAACCGATCAGCCCCGCCGACGCGGACAGCGCACCGACCAGCAGTTTACCGTTCGGCATCCCGCCGAACTTATGACCTTTCTGCTTGAGAACCTGCCGGGCAAAAACCGTAACAATATTAAGTCATTACTGCGCAACAAGCAGATTCTAGTCGATGATCGGGTATATACGCAGTTCAATCATGGGCTACAGCCAGAACAGGTCGTAACGGTGGCGGGCAACCGGGCCGCCGAAATCAGTCAGTACCGGGGTCTTACGATCCTGTTTGAAGACGACCACCTGATTATCATCAATAAGCAGTCGGGCCTGCTGTCTATGGGTACCAGCAAGGAGCGTACCCGCACGGCCTACAGCATCCTGAGCGATTACACCAAGCGTATTGACCCTGACAACAAGGTTTTCATCATCCACCGGCTCGACCGCGAAACGTCGGGTGTGATGCTGTTTGCCAAAAGCGAACGGGTCCAGCATCTCATGCAGGCGTCCTGGATCGATACGGTGCAACAACGCACTTACGTGGCGTTGGCCGAAGGAGTGCCGGAGCCACCAACGGGTGTTGTGTCATCGTATCTGCGGGAGAGTAAAGCCCTGATCGTTTATTCAAGTCAGAACCCCGAAGGCGGGCAGTTTTCCATTACAAACTATTCCGTTGTCAAGTCTGCCAACGGCTATTCCCTGGTTCATCTCGAACTGGAAACGGGCCGTAAGAATCAGATTCGGGTGCATTTGCAGGACATCGGCCACCCCATTGCAGGCGATGCCAAGTACGGAGCCAAAACCAATCCCATCGGGCGGCTGGGTCTCCACGCCGAAACCATCGTGTTTGAGCATCCCATC
>JBBRUB010000266.1:0-5701 GCA_038248175.1 Cytophagales bacterium
AGGGGGGCGAGTTGAACACTACCTTGACCTACGCCCGCGATGGCTGGCAAATGGGCGTCCGGGCGGGATACGCGTTCACGCGCTCATCGCAGCAGCGGGCGTACAACGTATATGCGCAGGACATAGTTGGCAAGCAACTGCCTTACGTACCCATCCATAACGGCACGCTGAACGCCTGGATAGCCCGGAATAAAACCCGCCTGACCGTGCAGACGCAGGCCAGCTCGCGCCGGTATATCACCTTCGACGAAAGCCAGTATTTTAAGGGTATTGTACTGACCAACGTGCTGCTCGAAACGGATGTGCACGTCGGTTCGGTGCCGGTACGGGTGCAAGGGCAAGTCAATAACGTATTCGATACGCTGCTGTTCAGCGTGAAGCGTAATGCCCTGCCAGGTCGTAATTTTTCAATCAATCTGTTAATCAATTCTCCGCTTATCAAACCATGAAAAATCTAATCACAAAAATCACTGCCATCGCGTTGCTGGCCCTTACCCTGTGGAACTGCAACACCACCGACCCCGAACCAACACCTTACGAGTCGGGCGTGTACGTTATCAACTCCGGTAATTTTCTGGACAACAACGGCTCTATCTCCTTTTTGCCGCGTAACTCCTCTACCGTCATCACGGACATTTTCAATGCGGCCAATGCCCGGACGTTTACGGGTGGCGTGCAGGACTATATCGAAATTGACGGTAAAGGCGTGGTTTTGGTTGATAACAGCACCGCCGGGCAGGACAAAATAGAAATCGTATCGACTGGCACGTTCAAATCGCTGAAGACACTGGCGGCTCCCGATGTAGAAAACCCCCGCTTTGTGGTTCGTACCGGAAACAACAAAGCCTATGTCACGTGCTGGGGTGCAACGGGTAGTGGAGCCAATTTTTTTGCTAACCCTGGCTACGTGCTGGTGCTGGACCTGGCCGCGCAGACCATCACCAAACGGATTCCGATGCCCAAAGCCCCCAATCGTATGGTTGTAATTGGTAATGAAGTATATGTAGGCAGCGACGCCGGCGACCCAACCCTAGTGGTCATTAACACCGATACCGACGAACTGAAGCAACCTGCCGTTACGGTTGGAGCCAATACCAACCCCGTTGCTGTCGATGCCAACAATCAGCTCTGGGCCTACAGTGGTGCCACCAACGAGATGGTACGCATAAACCCGGCCAACAAAGTCATTGCGGCCCGGCTCAAGGTGGGTGGTTCGCCAAAATCGCCCGGTCCATTCGCCATGAGCGCTGACCGCAGGACGGTTTATTTTGTAAACTCGTTTTACGACTCCGCCGATAATTTCAGACAAAAAGGGGAAACATACCGATTTAATATCGACGCTACGAGTATTCCGGCAGCTACGCCGTTTATCAATCGACTCTTTATCGGTCTGGGCGTTGATCCACAAACGGGTACAATCTATGCGGGTATTACGCCTTCTTTCAAGCAGGCCGGATTTGTGGTACGTTATAAGTCGGACACGGGCGTTCTGATTGACTCGGTACGGGCTGAAATTGCTCCGTCGCGCTTTTTCTTCCGGTAAGTTCTGCTGATTGGCGTGAACAATGGTGGGTGGTATAGGGTTGAATAGGGCGTTTATCGTAAAAAATTTGTCTATTTGTGACGATATACGCCACCAAACCATTTATTATTCATGCGCGGATTATTATACTTTCTGCTTTTTTTGCTGATTATTGTCGGCATTTTGTACGTACTCACGGGCTGGAGCTACAGCGATGGCGAACGGGCCGGTACGGTCTCTAAATTCAGTCGGCGGGGATTTGTCTTCAAAACCTACGAAGGCGTTCTGAATGTAGGCGGCTTTTCGGGTGAAACCGGCTCACTGACGCCCCAGTATTTCGATTTCTCGGTTAAGGACGATGCTGTTGCCGCTAAAATCACGGATGCCGTAAAAACCGGTCAGCGCGTAACGCTTCACTACGAAGAGAAAATCCTGAAACTGCCCTGGAACGGCGAAACCAAGTATTACATCACCAGTGTAGAGGTTGTTGGACCGGCCATAAATCCATACGGAGCCAGTCCTGCCTATCCGGGCGGGCAAAACCAGCCGCAGGGGTATCAGCAGCAACCCATGCAGCAACAATCACAACCGATGCAGCCGGGTCAGACTCCGCCTGTTCAGGAGCCGGTCATGGCCGATTCGACGCTGTAAAAAAAGAAGGGCTGTTCTGAAAACCGGCCCTTCTTCGTACCCTGGTTATTTCAAAACCCGGCTTGGAAATCTGGCCATTTTCCGCTAATTTTATCTGTTTAAACAACCATCCAGACATGGCAAAATCAGATACGGCGCAAGCCACAGCATCTGCTAATGACAACAAGTTAAAAGCTCTCCAAACCACCATCGAGAAGTTAGACAAAGCCTTTGGGAAAGGTACCGTGATGCGGCTCAGCGACACTAAAGTCACGAACGTTCCGGTTATTTCCACGGGTTCGCTCGGCCTCGATTTAGCCCTTGGTATCGGTGGCTTACCCCGCGGGCGGGTCGTTGAAATCTACGGCCCCGAATCGTCGGGTAAAACCACCCTGACGTTGCACTGCATTGCCGAAGCCCAGAAAGCCGGCGGTTTGGCGGCCTTCATCGATGCCGAACACGCCTTTGACCGGGCATATGCCGAAAAGCTCGGTATCGACACCAAGAACCTGCTCATCTCGCAGCCCGACAACGGCGAGCAGGCCCTCGAAATTGCCGAACACCTGATTAGCTCCGGTGCCATCGATATCATCGTCATCGACTCTGTGGCGGCTCTGGTGCCGAAGGCTGAGATTGAAGGCGAAATGGGCGAAAGCAAAATGGGGTTGCAGGCTCGTTTGATGAGTCAGGCCCTGCGGAAACTGACCGGCACCATCAGCAAAACCGGCTGCTGCTGCATTTTTATTAACCAGTTGCGTGAGAAAATTGGGGTGATGTTCGGCAACCCCGAAACGACGACCGGTGGTAACGCCCTGAAATTCTATGCATCGGTCCGGCTCGACATCCGGCGCATTGGTCAGATTAAGGACTCTGACAATGTAGTGGGCAACCGCACGAAGGTGAAGGTGGTCAAGAACAAGATGGCCGCGCCCTTTAAAGTAGTCGAGTTCGACATCATGTATGGTCAGGGGATCTCGAAAGTAGGCGAAATACTTGACCTCGCCGTAGAGATGGAAATCGTTAAAAAGTCCGGTTCTTGGTTCTCCTATGGCACCAGCCGCCTGTCTCAGGGCCGTGACGCTGTCAAAGAACTCCTGCTCGACAACCCCGAACTGATGGCCGAGATTGAAGGAAAAATCCGCGCCAAAATTGCTGACGACGACGAAATCCTGCTCGACCCCGTTCTGGCTGCCACCGCCGAAGACGATGAAGGCGAAATCGACGATTAACGGACAGCCTTCCTTTCAGGTCGGCGAATGCAAAAGAAGGGTAGCTGACAGTCAGCTACCCTTCTTTTATCGATGTTCAGGTTTTTATCTACCAAACACCTACCCCAAAGGGCGGCACCACCTTACCGTTGCTCCAGCGATACGAAATCGCGGTGGGTGGAGCCGGTGTAAATCTGGCGGGGACGACCGATGGGTTCTTTGGTCTCGCGCATTTCTTTCCACTGCGCAATCCAGCCCGGCAGGCGGCCAATGGCAAACATAACCGTGAACATATTGGTCGGGATGCCCAGCGCGCGATAGATGATGCCAGAGTAGAAATCGACGTTGGGGTAGAGTTTGCGCGACACGAAATACTCGTCGTTCAGGGCGGCTTCTTCCAGCCCTTTAGCAATGTCAAGAATGGGGTCGTTAACGCCGAGCTTGCTCAGGACGTCATCGGCAGCTTTTTTGATGATTTTGGCACGAGGGTCGAAATTCTTATAGACCCGGTGGCCAAACCCAAACAGCCGGAAGCCGGTCGTTTTGGCATTCTTGGCCATCTCTACGTACTTGCTCACATCGCCCCCATCAGCCTTGATGGCTTCGAGCATTTCGATGACTTCCTGATTGGCTCCGCCGTGTAGCGGTCCCCACAGTGCCTGAATGCCTGCCGAGATAGACGAATAGATATTAGCCTGCGACGAACCCACAAGCCGCACCGTGCTGGTAGAGCAGTTTTGCTCATGGTCGGCGTGCAGAATCAGCAGAACGTTCAGGGCTTCTGTTACTACCGGGTCAACCTGATAATCTTCTACCGGCAGGGAGAACATCATGTTCAGGAAATTCGGGATGTAATCGAGGTTATTCTTCGGATAATTGATAGGGTGGCCCATTGCCCGCTTGTACGACCAGGCAGCCAGCGTAGGCAGCTTGGCCAGTAGCCGGATAATCTGCAAATCGGTTTTTTCGTCTGGTCCCTCATAGGATTCAGGATAAAACGCGCTCATGGCACTGACCATCGAGGAGAGTACACCCATGGGGTGTGCACTGACCGGAAAACCCTCGAAGATTTTGTGCATGTCTTCGGGAACGAGCGTATGCCGGGTAATGGCGTTTGTGAATTTCTTATACTGCTCTGAGGTAGGGAGCTCGCCGTAAATAAGCAGGTACGCTACGCCGAGAAACGACGCTTTGGCGGCCAGGTCTTCGATGGAATAACCCCGGTAGCGGAGGATGCCTTCTTCGCCGTCGAGGTAGGTAATGGCACTTTTGGTAGCTCCGGTGTTTTTATAACCCCGGTCCAGCGTTACATAACCGGTTTGGTCGCGGAGGGAAGAAATGTCGAAGGCTTTTTCCTGTTCGGTGCCTTCGAGGATAGGGAATGAGTACGATTTGCCGTCGAGGGTCAGTTCAGCGTTTGTCATATAAAGTTGAATGGGAGTGTTCTCAGGAAGAGAATGGGTTGGAATGTATCGAAGATTAAGACGGGCTAAGTTAGGGCAAAAACCGCTATGACAGGCGTCTAATCCCAAAAAAGCCAATGCCCCGTTGATACAGTTGATAATCCATCGGTATGGCAAATGGTTTTGATTACGGCTGGTACCAAATGCCGCCTTTCATTACCCGTCGTACCTGTTGCAAACTCCCAATGGTCTGCACTGGATTTCCCGTCACCAGCACCAAATCGGCCAACAAGCCCGCTTTGATACGACCCCGGTCGGTCAGGTGGAAAACGTCGGCATTGACTGATGTGGCTGAACGCAGTATGTCGAGGGGTATCATGCCATAGTCCGCCATCATCATCAGTTCGCGGGCGTTCTCACCGTGCGGAAACACGCCCACATCGCCCCCGGCGCAGATGATAACGCCCGCGTCGAGGGCCTGCCTGAAGGTAACGCGCTTTTGTTTGATGCGCTCCGGTTCGGGATCTTGGCCTTTTTTCCAGCCCCGGTACTGCGAAACGGCGTCGCCAGCCGCGAGGGTAGGGCATAGGGCGGTACCGTTTTTCTTCATCAGCGCGAATAGTTCAGGCGTCCCGTCGTCACCATGTTCAATGGTTTCGCAACCAGCCAGGCTGGCCCGGCGCATGCCTTCGGCAGTACTGGCGTGGGCCACAACGCCCCGGCCACTGCTGCGGGCGGTTTCAACAATCAATTTCAATTCGTCAATTGAAAACGTAGGGCGGGCGTCACCGTTCGGACCCCAGCGGTAGTCGGCATACACTTTTATCAAATCGGCCCCGTGCCCAATCTGCGACCGCACCACTCGAATCAGATCATCGTGGCCGTCGGCTTCTTCGGCACCTTGCGGTACGTTGATATCAGTGCTGAGTTTGGGGCCA
>JBBRUB010000267.1:0-5687 GCA_038248175.1 Cytophagales bacterium
GTGCGGCAACACCCGGCTTATCAGATCAGCCTGTCGCAGATCGTATTCCAGCGATGTTGTAGTCCATATATTTGTGGACATAATTTCGCATCGCATGAATCTGGGCATTGAAATTGGCGGCACCAAATTACAACTCGTTACCAGTAACTTAACCGGGCGCATCGACCAGCGGTTTCGCTACGCCGTTGATCTTGAGCGGGGTGCCAATGACATTTTGCTGCGCATTGCCGACACCATTGCGCAACTCGCCGAACCACCACAGAGTATAGGCGTGGGCTTTGGCGGACCACTCGACTGGCAGACCGGACGTATTGCCAACTCACACCAGATAGGCGGCTGGGCGGGTTTTCAACTTGCCGACTGGCTACAGCAACAGGTACCCGGCGCAACGGTGCGGATTGAGAACGATGCCAACGTGGCCGCATTGGCCGAAGCCCGGCAGGGCGTTGCAACCGGGTTCCGATCCGTTTTTTACGTAACGCTCGGTAGTGGCGTGGGCGGTGGGCTGGTCGTGGATAGCAAACTATACCATGGGGCCGCACCGGGCGAGGCTGAAATTGGACACCTCTGGCTCGTGCCACCGGGCGTGGATTCGCCAGGACAGACGCTGGAGCAAACGGTATCGGGCTGGGCCGTTGACCGGCAAATCCGCGACCTATTGCCGCAACTTCCCGTTGACTCCGTATTGAGGCAACTGGTATTGGAAGCACAGCAGAAGAATGATAATCCTGATCGGCTGGCGCGGTTTCTGCACCCGGCCTACGAAAATAGTGACCCCGTAGCGCGGATGCTGATCGAGCAAATTGGTTCGGTACTGGCCCTGGGTCTGTCGCACGTGGTGCATTTGTTTCACCCCAACGCCATTGTGCTGGGTGGCGGACTTTCCGGCATTGGCGAACCGCTGCGGGCGGCTGTCCGGCAGGTGTTGCCGCGTTTTGTAATGCAGTCCTTTCAGCCCCCCCCGGTTGTTCTTCTGGCCAAACTCGGCGAAGACGCCGTACCAATTGGCGCGTTGGAATTAGTTACAAACCATTCAAAGAAATGACCCTCCCCTATTTTCAGGACTACATGAAGCGGCAACAGGCCGTCTATGACGCCATTCCGCTGGAGCAGGTAGAACGTATCATCAACCTCATCAAAAAATGCCGCGATGAGGATCGGCAACTCTTTGCGTTTGGTAATGGCGGCAGCGCGTCCAACGTCTCGCATTTCATTACTGACCTTGGCAAAAGCGCTTCCGACAAACTGGTGAGTCAGGATGGCGGCAGGCGGTTTCGGTGTATGTCGCTGAACGAAAACCTGTCATGGATTACGGCCATTGGCAACGACTACGCCTACGAAGACATCTATCTGCGGCAACTTCAGAACTACGCCCAGCCCGGCGATTTGGTCTTGACCCTCGGAGTCAGCGGCAACTCGCCCAACGTAGTCAAAGCCGTTGAATGGGCCAACGCAAACGGCCTGATAACCATTGGTCTGGTGGGTGGCAAACGGGGCCGCATCGCCGACATTGTCCACGAGATCATTGTCATTGACGACACGCACTATGGCCGCGTGGAAGACGCCCAGATGACCATCTGCCACCTGATTTGCTATGGATTCATAGAAGGGTAATCAAGAATACCTATCATTCCGCCAGGGATACGCGGTATCCGAATAGCCGCGTTCTTCCCAGAAGCCGTGTTTATTTTTGGTCAGAAACTCGATGCGCTTGATCCACTTCGAGCCTTTCCAGGCATAAAGCTGGGGTGTAATCATGCGCAGCGGACCACCGTGTTCGCGGGTCAGGGGCTGACCGTCGGCGGTGTGTACCAGCAAGACGTCGGGTTTTAGCGCTTCTTCGAGCGAGACGTTGGTTGCATAGCCGTCATACCCGTAGCACATCACGTGCGTAGCCGACCCTTTGGGATCGACCAGCGCGGCCAGGTCCATGAACCGAACGCCCACCCAGGGCACGTCCAGCCGCGACCAGGTTGTAACGCAGTGGAAATCGCTGGTGTCTTCTATTTGCGGCAGGGCCATCAGATCATCCCACTTGAGCCGCGTCGGGTGGTTTACTTCCCCGTCGATATTGAGTTGCCATTTGTCGAGCGGGATATCGGGCTGGTAACCGAGGTCCAGCACGGGCCACTTAGTCGTGACGGTCTGCCCCACCGGAACCGCAGGCATCCCGTGGCGATTAGTTAGGCCGGAACCGCGCGGCTTTTGGTCCGTTACCGAGGGAGTCTGCGCCATCTTTTCTTCAAACCGACGCTTTAGCTTCATGCGGGCGTCGATGATCCGGTCCTGTTTTTCGTTCGCTTCCATATCGTTTTCGCGAGTTATTTGAATTTGTGGCCCTGACCTCCCGGTCCGGTAGCCTGAGGCTAAGAATGTGGTGCGTTTTTAAGCCTTCGGCCACCGGACCCGGAGGTCAGGGTCACATCAAAGCCGAAGCTACAGCAGCACCTTCGCCACGTCCTGCCAGGATTTCACGCGCCGAAACTCGGTATCCTCACGGTTATGGACGGCATCGAACAGCAGGCCCTCACCCTGAAACGTGCGCAGGTTTCGGGGCATATCGTCAATAAGATAGGCGGTGTTCAGGATACTTTTGTCGCCCATGAAGACGTAGTTGCGCCACGAAATGGCAGGAAAATGGTCGTGCAGCCAGTCCCACTTCTCGCGGAGTGAATTGGGAAATTCCTGGGCCGCCGTGGCAATAAAAATGTCGTAGCGTTCCATCAGATCGGCCACCACGTCCTGCGCCCCTTCCATAACCGGGATGTCGCGAAAGAAGCCCGGCTCAAATACCCGCTGCTGAATAACCCGGTATTCGTCTTCATCGAACAGTTCGTGAAAGGATTTTTCTTTGAGTTCTTCGAGCGTATAGCGGGGCATTTCGCCTTCCAGATACAGGCGGATGAATTTGGCGTGGGTGTCAGCCATCACATCATCCATATCAATTGCAATGCGTTGTTTCATTCTGAACCAGGATTTTAACAGGATTTAAAAGATTTTCAGGACAATATAAACATCTGGCGAACCGGCGGATTTTAGCAAGATTATCAGTTGCTCAATGTCAGGCACCCTGTAAATCGTTGGAATCCTGTTAAAATCCTGGTTCAGACCATTGCTCCAGATAATCGGCCACGCGCCGGACAAACTGCCCGCCCAGGGCACCATCTACTACGCGGTGATCGTAAGAGTGCGAAAGAAACATGAGTTGCCGAATGCCAATAAAATCGCCCTGCGGAGTCTCGACTACGGCGGGTTTCTTGACAATAGCCCCAAACGCCATGATGGCCACCTGCGGCTGCATGATAATCGGCGTTCCCATGAGGTTGCCAAACGTACCGATGTTAGAGATGGTGTAGGTACCACCAGCCAGATCGTCGGCAGTGAGTTTGTTTTCGCGGGCGCGTTTGGTCAGGTCGTTTACGCGCCTGGTCAGGCCCACGAGGTTGTACTGATCGGCGTTATGGATAACCGGCACAATCAGATTCCCACTTGGCAACGCCACCGCCATACCGATGTTGACCGCCTTCTTCACCACTATCGAATCACCATCCACCGAGACGTTAATCATCGGAAAGTCGTTGATGGCTTTTGCGATGGCCTGCACCAGAATAGGCGTGTAGGTCAGGTTTTCGCCCGTCTTTTGCTTAAACGCTTCTTTCTCGCGAGTGCGCCACTCCACTACGCCGGTCATGTCGGCTTCGACGAACGAACTGACGTGGGGCGAAATCTGCTTCGATTCCACCATCCGCTGCGCAATCATCTTCCGCATCCGGTCCATCTGCACAATGTCGACCTGACCGTTCAGGGATGTCTTCTTTTGGTCAACGTTCTTCTGTTCAATATTCGGCGTTGCCGAAACATCACTATCTGCTACCTTCTGCCCGCTACCCGCTGCCTGTTGGTCTCTATTTTTGAGATAGTCAAGTATGTCTTTTTTCGTAACGCGGTTTTCGCTGCCGGAGCCGGGAACGCGGTCGAGTTCGGCCCGGTTGACACCTTCTTCTTTGGCGATGTTCAACACTAACGGTGAATAAAACCGGTCAGCAAATACCGGCGCGTCGCCCGCCAGCGTCGTGGGCGAGGTTGCCACAGCGTTGACGGGACGGCTGCTCATGGCCGAAATACTCGTTTCGAGTTCATGCGCCGACTCCGACTCTTCCGTCTCTATTGCGTTTGGTTCCGGCACATTCGCCACATCGCCAACACCAACGGGCGTTTGGTTGGGGTTAGCCTGTTCCGCTGCCGATTCCGCTGCTGAGGGCGAGTTCTGAGCCGGTACGGCACCATTGCCAACGGTTTCTTCGGTTTCAAGCCGGGCAATGGGTGCGCCAACGGCCACTACATCGCCGTCTTTTACCAGCAGTTCTCGTAAAATACCGCTCTGCGGAGCCGGCACTTCGGTATCGACTTTATCGGTCGCTACTTCCAGCACCGACTCATCGGCTTCCACACGGTCGCCGGGCTGTTTGAGCCAGGCAATGACCGTACATTCCATTACACTTTCGCCCATTTTGGGCATAACCATGTCAATGAGCATAACTTTCAAAGAGTGAAAGAATGAGAGAGTGGAAGAGTGATTACGACAGAGTGCTGGATTCGGTACCCTTTCGCTCTATCACTCTTTTGCTCTTTCACTCTTTATTAAATTGTTTCCCGCAGCAAATTTAAGAGATACGTAGCGGTTAGCTGGATATTTTGGTCGCGGTACGGGCCGAGTTTAAGTAAACGGGTTACGGTGCGCTGATCGGTCGAGACGGCAATCCAGATCGTGCCAACGGGTTTGTCGGGTGTGCCGCCATTGGGCCCGGCAATGCCGCTGGTAGCAATGCCAACATCGGCGTTAAGAACCTTCCGAACGCCCTCGGCCATTTGCGTAACAACCTGTTCACTCACGGCACCCACCTGCTGAATCACCTCTGCTGAAACGCCCAACTGGTTAATTTTCACGTCGTTACTGTAACTGACGATACTCCCCAGAAAATAGGCCGACGAGCCGGGAACACTTGTGATGCGCGACGCTACGTAGCCGCCCGTACAGCTTTCGGCGGTGGCCAGCCGCAGTTTTTTGCCGATTAGCAACCGGCCAATAACCGTTTCGAGTTCGTCGGCGTCGTAGCCATACACGTATTTACTGATGAGCGGCATCACCTTCGCTACCTCGTCGGCCAGTTCGCGGTCCATTGTGGGTTCGTCGGTACCGGTGGCGGTGAGCCGGAGCCGCACCTGACCAAAATGCGGCAGATACGCCAGTTTAATGTGGAGCGGCAGGCTGTCTTCCCAGTCGGCAATACGCTCGGCCAGAAACGACTCACCAATGCCAACCGTCCGAATCATCCTGTGCTTGATAACGGGCGGATCAAACCGTTCTGTCAGCTTCGGCAACACCCGGTTACTCATCAGGTGCTTCATCTCAAACGGCACCCCCGGCAGGGACACATAGACCGTATTTTCCTGCTCAAACCACATGCCCGGCGCGGTACCCCAGTCGTTTTTCAGATACACTGCGTTGGCGGGTAAGTCGGCCTGGCCCCGGTTGATCTCGGTGATTTCGCGGCCTCGCTTCTCAAAAAAATCCGTCACCAGCGCCAGTGCGTCAGGATTACGCACCATGCCGACGCCGAAATACTCGCAGAGGGTTTTCTTGGTGATGTCGTCTTTGGTTGGACCAAGACCACCGGTGATAATGA
>JBBRUB010000268.1:0-5687 GCA_038248175.1 Cytophagales bacterium
ACGCTTTGACACGCAGTACATCTGGTGTCAGTTCGCGTTCGGCGAGGGTGAGCGGAAACAGAGGTGGAGCGGTCATGGTCATATCCCTACAGGCTGATTATTGGTAACGTGTTACAAGATAGGAATAAAAAAGAGTTTCCCTGGGTAAGCAGGCCGATGAACCGGCTCGCTTACCCAAGGAAACTCACGTAGAAATAGATGCCGGTTAGACCGTATCTGCCTACACAACTTCCTGCGTTACGCTGCTATTGGCCGCAACTGTTACCGGCTCTCCGAAGAGACCGAACGAAACTGACTGCTCCGAGAAATTGGTGATGCAAACGTCCTGTTGCCCTACCGTAATCTGCAGCAATGCCCCCCGAAAACGTACTTTAAACGACAGCGACTGCCAGCCCGCCGGGCAGTACGGCGCGAACGACAACTGACCGTCTTTGCTGATCCGCATTCCGCCGAAACCTTTTACTACGGCCAGCCACGTACCGGCCATGCTCGTAATGTGCAGGCCGTCTTCGGTGTCGTTGTTGTAATCGTCGAGGTCGAGCCGGGCGGTGCGCAGGTACATTTCGTAGGCTTTATCGGCCATGCCCAGTTTCGACGCCTGAATACTGTGTACGCAGGGCGAGAGCGACGATTCATGCACGGTCATCGGCTCATAGAAATCGAAATTCCGGCGCAATGTCTCCAGGTCGAACTCGTCTTCAAAAAAGTACAGCCCCTGCAATACGTCGGCCTGTTTGATGAAGCACGACCGCAGAATCCGATCCCACGACCAGTGCTGGTTGATGGGCCGCTGCGCTGCCGGAATGTCTGACGCGGGCATCAGAGCCTTGTCCAGAAAATCGCTCTGCTGCAAAAACACCTGCCGCTCTTCATCGAACGGCTCGTGCATGTTGTCGATGATGTGCCGGGCTTTTTCGGTTTCGTCGGCTTCGTTGAACCCAATGCGTTCTACCAGGCTGGCGTAGGCGTCGGGCGTGTTTTGCTTTACGGTGTCGATGGTTTCGAGCGTGTAGCGCAGGGTCCAGGCGGCAATGTAGTTGGTGTACCAGTTGTTGTTGACGTTGTTCTCGTACTCGTTCGGACCCGTTACGCCCAGCATGACGTACTGCGCTTTCCGCGCCGACCAGTTCACGCGCTGCATCCAGAACCGGCTGATAGCAATCAGTACTTCGAGACCGTACTCGCTCAAATACGCATTGTCGCCGGTGTAGCGGACGTAGTCAAAAATAGCGTAGGCGATGGCTCCGTTACGGTGAATTTCCTCGAAGGTGATTTCCCACTCGTTGTGGCACTCTTCGCCGGTCATTGTCACCATCGGGTAAAGCGCGGCCCCGCCCGTGAAGCCGAGTTTTTCGCCGTTCTCGATGGCTTTGCCGAGTTGTTTATACCGATAGATGAGCAAGTTTCGGGCTACGTTCTGGTTGGCTGTAGCTAAGTAGAAGGGCAGGCAATACGCTTCGGTATCCCAGTAGGTGCTGCCGCCGTATTTCTCACCCGTGAAGCCCTTCGGTCCGATGTTGAGCCGCTCGTCTTCGCCGGTGTAGGTTTGGTTGAGCTGTAAAATATTGAACCGGATGCCCTGCTGCGCGGCAACATCGCCCTCAATGATTATGTCGTTCATCTGCCACTTATCTGCCCACGCCTGCTTCTGCTCATCCAGAAGCTGCACAAAGCCTTTTTGCGATACGCGCCGGATGGTTTCGTGCGCTGCCTGCATTAGATCATCAATGGCTACGTTCAGCGACGATAGTACCACGGCGTATTTGTAGATGATGGTTTCCTGACCCGTCCGGCAGTCGAGGGTAATCCGGTTGGCCACATATTTCTCGCGCTTGACGGGTTGACTTTGAAAATCGACTTTCGCGCCGTCCTGCTCAATCTCAACGCACATGCCGGTCAGGACGTGGTAGTCGGTTTTGCGGGTACGCAGTTCGAGGTAGGCTTCGCCGTAGCCGGTTTCTTTGCGGCCTTCGTCCCAGAAGGTTTCGTCGTAGTTGGCGTCGCGGTTGCGAATGGTTCCGTCGATAGACGGCGTTAGGGTAATTGGCCCGTCGAAGTTGAGCGGGGTAATACTGTAGCGGATGGCTCCCGCATCATCGTCGGCCAGCGAGCAGAAGCGTTTGGCGTTTATCCTGACTTCTTTTTTGCTGGGCAGCGTAGCCACAAAGGAGCGTTCCAGATAGCCTTCGCGCATGTTCAGTTCGCGCCGAAATTCATGCACCTCGCAGGTATTGAGGTCAAGCGTTTCGGTGTCAATCTCCACGTTGATACCAATCCAGTTAGCGGCATTGAGGACTTTGGCGAAATACTCCGGGTAGCCGTTTTTCCACCAGCCCACGCGGGTTTTGTCGGGGTAGTACACGCCCGCTACGTAGTTGCCGAGCATTGTTTTGCCCGTGAACTGCTCTTCAAAATTTCCCCGCTGCCCAAATCGGCCATTGCCCAGGCTCATCAAGCTTTCGGTAATCTCGTTGTAGTCGCGGTGAAAATCGGTCTCTATAATCGACCATGGGTCTTCGGTAATGTATTGTTTCATAAAGAGTGAGAGAGTGAAAGAGTGAAAGAGTGCTGCAATGGAATTGAACGAGAGTTGCAACACACCCTACCCTGAACACGCTATGAATTTAGCTTTTGATGGGGGCAAAAGTAGCGATTTCGGCTTTTGCCCGGAGAGCCTGCTGCAAATGTCGTTCGGTATGTACAACCAGCATACGTACCACATCGCCGAGCCGCATCTTCAGCCAGTTACCGTAGAGCGTCGGGACTTTTTCGCTGTTCCAGTCGAGATACGTCAGTTTATTCAGGAAGTCGCGTAGCAGCGTTTGTAACTCCAGAAACTGGCTCATCACCTCCGCCGGGTTCAGGTCCGATGCCGTCCGGGGTTTGACTAAACCTGGTGCGGGGAGTTTGGTGGTGCTTTTGGGGTCGAGGAACTTCAGCGTCAGCCGCCCCACCCAGTCCGATTCGAGTGTCTGGTCGGTGGGGTTGTACTGCACCAGCCCGAGCCGGTCGGTTTTGTGCTGCAACTGCCGCACGTAGTAGCGTTCGGCTAGATTGAGATGTTGCAGACACTCTACAATACTCCACTTGCCGGGGGCGGGGCGGGTGCGCAGCTGGGCGTCGGAGAGGTGGGCAAATTCCCGCGCTACCGTGTCGAGAACAACAGTCAGGCGGGTTTGCAGGTCGTGGGCAGTAGCGAGTTTCTCCATAAGGTCTAAACAACACTTAAAAACTCCTCAACATCGCGTTTGGAATTGAGGTCAATGGACCCGGCTTCGAATGGGACGGGGGTGCAGTCGGCGCGGTGCTGGGCAATGAGCCACTTCACACTACGGTCGCCGGTCATGGCCAGTAGTTCAGGAATATAGTCGCGGCTGAACAGGGCCGGTACGCTCAGTTGGGTATCGTAGCGGCAGGCCACAATACCGGTACCGGTTTCTCTGCGTACCAGCATCAGATGCTGTAATAACCCCACTGATACCAGTGGCTGATCGACGTGCAATACCAGTACGGCTTCAATGGCCTTTTCGGTGATGTACAAAGCCGCCAGGCCCGTTTTGAGCGACGACGCCTGCCCAGTTTCCCAGGCTGCATTATCGACCAGCGTAATGGGTAAATCGGCCAGTTCAGGGGCAATCTGGTCGCGATTGGCACCCAGTACAACCACCACCGGGCCACGTTGCAGTGCCAGCGCACTTTCGGTCATGCGCCGGATGAGCGTCTGACCTTTGTACGTAATCAACTGCTTGGGTTGCCGACCCATCCGCGACGAATTGCCGGCGGCTAAGATAATAGTTCCTATTGTCAAGATTATTCAGAGTTTGTATCCCTGACCGGCGCGCCGGTCAGGGATACTCAATAAACAGCCGGTGGTGCTGGTGGGTTCTGCCGGTGGGTAAAGACCGCGTCGGGATAGCCCACTTCTACCAGCGAGAGTCCTTCGGCGGGTGCCGACCGGCCAGCCGCCTGCCGGTTGCGGGCCAGAATAACCTGCTCAAATTCGGCCACGCTCATCCGGCCCTGACCCACCAGCAGTAGCGTACCGACAATGGCCCGGACCATACCGCGCAGAAACCGGTCGGCCCGGATGTGAAACGTCAGTTCATCGTTCTTCTCGGCTTTCCAGTAGGCGAAGTCGATGCGGCAGATAAAGGTCTTGACGTCGGTTTTTATCTTGCTGAAACTCTCAAAATCCGAATACCGCAGCAGCAGACTGGCGGCTTCGTTCATCCGGTCGATGTCTAACGGCAGAAAAAACACGCAGGCCAGCCCATCCCGAAACGGATCTCTTCGCCGGATGATGCTGTACTGATAATACCGGAACGTGGCCGAAAAACGGGCGTGGTCGCGGTCATCGACAGGAAAGCAGTCATAGACTACTACATCGTTGGGAATCAGTTTGTTGAGCGACCGAAGTAGGTGGGGTGGGAGGGGTGTTTCGACTTCAAAGTGGGCAAACTGCTTACCCGCGTGAACACCCGCGTCGGTACGGCCACTGCCCAGAATGGTGATGGGTTGCCTCAGAATGGTGGTCAGGGCGGTTTCCAACACTTCCTGAACGCCCAGGCCGTTGGGTTGCCGCTGCCAGCCGTGGTAATTGGTGCCGCGATAGGCCAGTTCAAGGAAATAACGCATGGGTGCTTTTGCCGGCTATTCGCCGAAGTAATCCACGAAATTCTTTTGGGTTTCGTAGAGCCGGAGCTGGTGAAGCCGGGCTTTAGTAACGGGCTGGAGGGCACGGTCGAGCAGTTTCCAGATTTCCATGATAAACACCTCGCAGCTTGCTATCTTGCCCCGCATAAAATCTACGTCGAGGTTGAGGTTTTTATGATCGACTTTCTCGATTATTTCGCGTTTAACGATGTCGCCCAGCAGTTTCAGGTCGATCACAAAACCCGTATCGGGGTCGGGTTCGCCCTTGACCGTTACAATCAGTTCGAAGTTATGACCGTGCCAGTTGACATTGGCGCAGGGGCCAAAAACGGCCTGATTCTGCTCGTCGGACCAGGCCGGGTTGTAGAGCCGGTGGGCCGCATTGAAATGTTCAATTCTGTTTACGTAAACCATTTTTCTGGTTTATAAAGGCGGTTGCCAGAAACGCCGGTGAAAAGTGGGTAAAAATACGAAGAACCGGGGCAGGAAGAAACAAACCTCTTTAAGTTAGTTGCCCGATCACGTGCATGGGTGGGGATCGGTAACTTGATATAGTGCAATTTTATCCTTAGATACGCTATTCCTTTCATGTACGCTAAAGCCGTACCTTTACGTCCTATTCCATAGCCTATTATCTGAGTATTATCTATTTACCGACCGAAACACGTTTATTTCCTCTCTTTTATGATTATTGTTACGGGGGCCGCCGGCTTTATTGGAAGCTGTTTAATCAGCAAGTTGAATCAGGAAAACTTCAATTTTATCATCGCCGTCGATGACTTTTCCAATCCCCGCAAGGAGCCTAACCTGACCGGTAAACGCATTCAGGAACGGGTGGACCGCGAGGTATTTTTTGACTGGCTTGACCAGAATTATCAGGAAGTTGAGTTCATCTTTCACATTGGTGCCCGTACCGACACAACCGAGTTTGACTGGCAGATTTTTGAACACCTGAACCTCGAATACTCCAAACAAATCTGGTACCGCTGCATTGACTACCAGATTCCCCTCGTCTATGCCTCCTCGGCGGCTAC
>JBBRUB010000269.1:0-5681 GCA_038248175.1 Cytophagales bacterium
ATTATTTACATGAACTCCGGCGACTGGGTAGAGTCGCTCAGCGCATTGGTCGAAGACCACGACGGCAACTGGAGTCTGCTGTATTACACCGCCGACTTGAGCGAAGACGACGAAGACAAAATTCAAGCTCGGAAAGCCGCAAAAAAAACAAAGAAAATGGTGGCGGATGCACTAGCTAATACACCGGTTGTGACTTCCTGATCTATTGTCATTTATTGTCATTGGTAGTTGTTCATCATCATTTATGGTTTCCCGCTGAAATACCGCTAATGACTACCAATGACAATAGATGACTACTAAATGACCAATAACTATGCGGGTTCTATTTATTGTACAGGGCGAAGGCCGGGGGCATTTGACGCAGGCGGTTTCGTTGGCGCAGATTCTGAAAACCGCCGGGCATGAGGTAGTCGGTGCGTTGGTAGGCGTAACAGAAAATCGCGACGTACCAGCCTTTTTCAGAGAGTCATTTGCGGCCTCTATTACGCCCGTTTTCAGTCCTGGCCTGGTCTATAACGCTGGTACCAATGAACTGGAGCCGGTCAAAACGGTCATTCAGGCTGTAAAGCACGCACGCCCATTCTGGAAAAGCTTAAAGCAGGTACGGAAGGCTATTGACACACAACGACCCGATGTGGTAGTTAATTTTTACGAAATGCTGGGTGGACTGACCTACGCACTGCTGCGTCCGACGGTGCCGATGGTTTGCATTGCCCACCAGTATTTTGCGTTTCACCCCAACTTTCAGCGACCCCGTAACAAGTTCTTCATCGAACTCGCGTTCAAGCTGAGCACTCGCCTGACCTGCTTCGGAGCGCGGGAACTGCTCACGCTCTCGTTCGACAAACAGGCTGATTATGCACCGCAGCGCATTCGGATTGTGCCGCCCTTGCTTCGGTGCGAGGTAACTCAGCTAACGCCAACCGAAGGTGATTTTCTGCTGGCTTACGTAACACAGGCTGGCCTGAGAACCGAACTCGAAAAAGCCCACCGCCAGCAACCCGATATTCAGATGCACGGCTTTCACGGGGGCGTGACGGGGCCAGATCAGGTTGTTGATGAGACGCTGACTTACCACGCCATCGATGGAAAACGGTTTCTGGAATTCATGGCCCGTTGCAAAGCCATTGTAACTACAGCGGGTTTTGAGTCGGTTTGTGAAGCGGCTTATCTGGGCAAACCCGTGCTGATGATTCCGCAGCCCAACCACTTCGAGCAGGCCGGTAACGCCATTGACGGGCAACGCGCAGGTGTGGGTATAGCCGCCGACCGCTTCGACCTGAACCTGTTGCTCAATTATCTGCCCAACCACAACCCGCAGGTGAGCGAACGCTTTCGCCACTGGTATGCTCAGGGAAACTATCTGTTTCTCAACGCCATACATCGCGCAGCTACTGTAAAGCCTACTCGTTCAGAAGGATTTTTCATCAGCCGGATGCGTCAATTACTTCGGGGGTAGATTCAGCTATCTATACAAAAAATCCAGCGGGTTCGGGTACTGAAAATCGTACTTCGTTTCCTGAATCAGCTTGTTGGGGCTAACAATTTTGTAGAGGATTGGCGCGTCGGGCTCGACAAAAACAGGCAATTCGTAGCTAAAATCTTTGCAGCTTTTCCGGTAGACAGCCTCGCGGGTTGGGTGTTCAGGCGCGACGCCGTTGAAAACGCCCGTTGGCTGCTGCCCAATGATGATCTGCAAAATACCAGCCGCGTCGTTTTGATGGATGTAGTTGACCGGAACGGCACCGCTGTCGACGGTTTTACCGGCTACGTATTTTCCGGGGATGCGGTCGTAGCCCATCAGCCCGCCGAAGCGCACTACTGTCACGAGTTTTTCCGGCATGAGCGACTGCACCAACTGTTCCGCCCGGACCAGCATTGGCGCACCCGCCCCAGTTTCTGTTGTTACGTCGGCTTCCACAACCGTCCGGTTCAGTTCGGGATAGACTGAGGTTGAACTGACATAAATCACGTGCTGAATGCCGGATAGCCGAATGGCGTTGGTAAGCTGCTTGATCTGTTGCGGGTGAAACCCCTCGCCCATCTTCCCGGCTTTGGGTGGGATGTTAATTATGAGCGTATCGGCGTCAAGCAACGCGTTCAGATTGCCGATGGGTTCGGGGTTGAGCAGCAGTTGGTATGCGTCAATGCTTTGCTGAATCAGTACCGCCCGTTTCTGCGCCGACGTTGTGCTGCCTTTTACGGTGTAGCCCGCCCCCAGCAGTTGTTCGGCCAGGGGTAAGCCGAGCCAGCCACAGCCGATAATCGAGATGATTTTTTGATTCATAATCAGAAACTTATGCCAAAACTAACAGCCCGTAAATCGGGACCGAGGTTGGTTTTGAACAGCGGGCTGAGGTCATACTTAACAAAGAAACTCGTGTCGCCAATGCCCACGTCGGCCATGACCCCATAGCGAAAATCGTTCAGGTCAAAATTAGAATGTTGCCGGTCTTTACTGCCGTCAGACTCCTTGATTTTCCGATAGCTGTCGAGCCGGTAGTTGCCATAGACGCCAACACCGACGTAGCCGGTCTGGCGGTTGTTGCTATTATAGAACGTAACGCGCGGTACAAACGGAATACCAAGCGTGGCTACGGTCATCTTGCTCTTCTGCAACTCGCGCCCGGCATCCGGGAAGGCCACACCACTGGCGGTTTTCTCGGCCACGTTGTTGCCATCGAACATGAAATTCTGCCAGGCCACTTCCACCCCGTAATACAACTTCAACGATACCCGGTTGCCCCGAATCAACGTAGGCCGAAACCCTGCCGACAGGGCGAAGTACCGCGAACCGGCTGGCCGTAGATCATAGCTGTCTTCGGGATAGGCGGGCAGGTTGCTCTGCGTAATGTAGTTGTTCAACCCGATGCTGAGGCCATACGTTAGCCGGTTGCCGTCGCGCCGGTCGCGTCGTTTGGCGTTGCGGTAGTCGCGGTCTTGATCCGAAAATTTTCTAATGGTGTCCCGCCGGATAGTATCTGATTTGGTATCGCCCAGTACGATTTTTATGCCGTTTCGGGTTTTTGTTACGACCAGTACCGTGTCTTTCAGGTATTGGTCGCCGTTGCGTTCCATATTAGACTTTCCCTCCGGTATCGAGTCGAGCTGCGCACTCATTTCGCGGACAATTTTATTCAGGTCGTAGTTCGAGAGAGCCTGAATACCGGCTTTGTCAGGGGCGTAAATGACGAGCCGGGTTTTGTTGGCAAACCGAATTACGAGTGAGTCGGCGGGTTGCGATGTAGCCAACAGGGCAGTTGTGTTCAGAAATGAGAGGGCCATTATTGCCCCATAAATAAATCGGTTCATTGCCGGGCTGTTTTGTCTTTTTCGATACTGTTTTTGAGGCCATTGAAGGCTCGGTTTAGCAACCCGCGTTCATCGGCGGGGCCGTCGGGCCGGGCAAATACTTCGCCTTCTTTCACGCGCCGAACCTGCTCCCAGAAACCGGGTTTGTCGGCTTTTTCGGGTTTACTGGCCGCAGCAAGGGCGGTTTCCATCTCTTCCATTTTCACGGCCTGCCGGGCAGCAATCAGTCGCTCCGGCTCGGCAATGGTCACGACGAGTACGCGCTGGGTGGGTACTGGCGTGGCAGCGGCAACCTGATCGGGCGAGGCCGAAAGAGGAGCCTGATCAACCATTTTTTTCGGAGCAGGCTGTTCGGCTTTCGGCTGTTCAGTCAGTTTATTCTGCGCGAGTTCGGTGCGAGGGCTGGGGGGGATGGCGTTTGGATTCTGCCGATCCTGCGTATTACCGATTTGGTTCTGCCTTTTGGTTTTCGGTGCAACGCGGGCAACCTGCCCGGTTGGCCGGTTATCGGTTGTTGGGTTCGATCCGCCAGGCCGTTCAGTAGTTGGCGCGTTGAGTACGTTGCCCTGTGGCGTTACCGGTACGTCGATAGTCGGACGGTTCCCGGATTTGGTAGCGGCCATTTGCGGTCCCTGCAAGCGCTCAGATGTGTCATTGGACAGATAGTACCAGCCAAACAGACAGACCAGCAACAGACAGGCGGCAATGGCCATGAACCGCTGTACGTTTGGGTTGCGCCAAATCACAAAGCCCGGCTTCTTTTCGGCCTGCGTTTGCCCCATACGGGCCTGCAGCCGTGCAAAACCGTCGGCGTTGGTCGGTAGAACTACGTTGCCCAGTTTATGGGCAAACAGGTCATCGACGGGGTGTTTATCGGGTTCGTTGTTTTTGTTCATTGTATGTTGTTGACGGGGTGCGCTGTGTTGCTGAGTGCGGCACCGGGTTTTGTTCTGCTTTTTTCAATTGCGCCTGTAACAGCGCGCGGGCGCGGCTCAACTGCGATTTCGACGTGCCTTCCGAAATGCCGAGCGTATCGGCAATTTCGGCGTGCGAGTAACCCTCAATGGCATATAGGTTAAACACCGTTCGGTAGCCATCGGGTAACTGCCCGACCATACGCAGCAAATCCTCGGCATTCAGTGAGGCATCGGCCCATTGGTAGTCAGGTTCTTCGGGTACGTCGTCGAGTGGGAGTTCGTGCCGCCACTGCTTCGATTTTCTGAGAAACATCAGCGATTCTGTCACCATCACGCGCCGAATCCAGCCCTCAAAGCTACCGTCTTCCCGAAACTGGTCGATCTTCTCGAACACGCGCATGAAGCCGTCGAGCATAATTTCTTCGGCGTCGGCGCGGTTGGCACAGTAGCGGGTACAAACGGCCATCATCTTGCCCGCAAATCGCTCATAAACAATCTTATGCGCTTTCGCTTCGCCCCGCTTCAGCGCAGCTACGAGTTGCGTTTCGGTCGTGAAAAACGGTATAAGAAGACGCATAGAGGTTCAGGTTCAGGAGCAAGATGCAGAAAAGGTGGGGGCAGGTTGCACGGCGTTGAAAAAAAAAATGGAACCGCCCGTACGATTCCATCCTTTGCTTACTTCCGGCGTTTTAACGCCAGGTCGTGCGCGGTGTCGTAGTAGGCGCGGAGGTTGCTCCAGTCGAAGACTTCGGCGATGCTCTCGACGCGGTTGCGTTGCTGGATACGGTCGCGCTGGGCCATTTTCACGAAGCGGAATAAGACGTCAGCCAGTTGGTCGGCGGCTTCGGTGAAGTTCTGCGTCCGACGGTTGATGACGTAGATACCCCGGTTTTCGTAGTCACGCATGATCTGCATGATAAAATCACCGAACCCCGACTGATCGCTGGTAACGGTTGGAATACCGCGTACTACGCACTCCAATGGCGTATAGCCCCAGGGTTCGTAATAGCTCGGAAACACGCCGAGGTGGCAGCCGCGCACAAACTGGCTGTAATCCAGCCCAAACAGCGGATTGGTGGAGGCAATGAAATCGGGGTGATAGACGATCTTGACACGGTCGCTTTCGTTATTGACGAGGTTGGCCTGCCGAATGAAGCGCGTCATGTCGTCTTCCTGCACCAGATTATGCGTCAGAAACGGCGGCTGTTTTTTGGTTTTCCAGCTTTGTACGGTACGCCGTAGGCGCAGCCGCCAGTATTCATCCACGAAGCTGTTGAGGTCGGGCAGGGTATTGGCCGTTGGGTTGGAGGCTGCAGCCAGAAAGAGCCGTTCGCCCACCTGCTTTTCAATGGCACGGGTGGTTTCCTGAATCTCGTCGAGCAGGGCGCGGGAATGGAGTACCTCGGGGTCGATGCTGGTAAACGGCTGTTTGGTAACCATGAACATCACAAC
>JBBRUB010000270.1:0-5674 GCA_038248175.1 Cytophagales bacterium
ATTGCGCTGGATTATTACACCCGTCCTGACGGTACTAAAGACTGGCTCAGCATCTGGATTGTTCCGGCTGTCATTGCCGCCGTAGTACTGGTGCTGTTCGTGCTGTTCTTCACCGACAAAAAAGTGGTGCTGGCGCAGGAAGACGATGTAGTGATGGGTACGGTTTAGGAAAACTTAAACGCAAAGGCGCAAATATGTCGCGAATAACGCAAAGAAAACCTGATGCCCTTCACGAGACCTTTCCATTCATACTCAAACTCGACATGGGAAAGAGAAAGCGAATTACTTCTTACACATACATGAGCAAGCCGCACAAAGAACAGGTGCGCGAGAACGCCCGTCGGACGCCCGAAGAATGCTGGGATGCTTTTTTGGAATTGCAACGTAAGCATTATGCCACTTTTGGAATACCTGAGAAACGCGCTAAAGGCATTACGCTCGGCAAACCCTATTGGTTATGAACTAATGATTGTGCTGGCTCGGCGCACTTCAGTTAGCGCGTAACCGCTTCAACAGCAGTCTGCTGGTAATACCTGACACTTTCGGAGACGTATCGTCATTTACCAACGGCCCGATACCAGACTTGGGCTAGTCGGGTATCGGGCTTTGGCTGACAATCTCCCAAACCTCAGTTGGGTGGACCATATTTTTTCATTGACTACTATTTCTATCACTACCGATTCTCGATTATATTAATAAAAATATTATTGCTTTATTGAATAGTTATGGCGTAGTTTACGGAAAAATTATTAATTATTATTAATAAAGTCTTCGTGAAATATGTTTATTAGACCCTTGTACAAGCGAAGTATAATTACTAACTCTATGTTTCTTGCCGAAAAAATAGACCGGATGCAAGAGGTAGCTGATGTCTCTCTGGCAGACTTCGCTGATCTGGTTGGTGTGAACACAGCCACGCTCCGCAGACTGAAACAGCGTGGGGATGCGACCGACCGGATTTTACAGCGATTAGTCCGTCCGTTTGAGGGCTTGACTATCGAGATGTTACGCGACGACAAGGTTGGTCTGCCGGATAGTCTGGCTCTGTCTGCGGATGCCCGCGCTCAAGTTCCAGCGTCGGAGGATTTGAGCGAGGGCCGGAAGCTAAGCCGTTACTTGGATCGCCTGCCGAGGGGGGCTCGTGCGAAGCTGGCGGACACTATTGGTGTTAGTCGCCCGCAGGTCAATGCGTATGAGCATAGCGAACGGTTCAGGCCCGAAGTGCGCCAAGCTATACTCACCGCGCTGGGGGTAGATGAGCAAGTGGTGTTTGGCAATCGCATCCTCTCGAACGTATCGCCCTTGCTGGCCCGGCCCGGCAGCCGGGACCGGGTAGCGTTGCCGTTAATTGATCAGGATAACCGGCCTGCTACGGCAGCTGAGTTGCTGGCTCTGTCCCGCGATTTCTCGCCTGATGACACAGACCCGCAGAACGTGCGGTACGTGGAGGGCAGTTTATTTATGGGTAAGCCAGGCGCGGCCCCTTCATCGCTGGCTATTGCTGTTAGTACTTCTGATAATATGGAGCCGCGCCTGTTGCCGGGTGCTGTCGTGCTGGCGCAGGTGCTGGGGGCAGATAGCTGGCCACTGCTGGCCGATGCGATTGTTGCCTTGGTAACGCCGGGGCAGGCACTGCGTGTGTACCGGGTTCATCGCAACGACCTGCGTACCACCGGTACCTTGGAGATTGGCGCGTTTGATCGCAATCGGGGCGGTAGTATGACCCTGCGCCGGGATGATATTGAGTTACTTTATCATGTCACGGCGATTCTGTACTCACCGCTCTGAAATACAGTCAACTCAAACTCAATGTTTATCAACCCCCGATTTATACTTAACACGGGTCCCAATCTAAGCGACGTTATAATGATTGACGACCTCCTTCGCGCTTTCCCTTGCGTCTTTGCGGTGAAAAAATGCAACTCATCTCCTACAACATCAACGGTATCCGGGCCGGTATCAAGAACGGCCTGATCGAGTGGCTGTCGAAACACGACTTCGATATCCTGTGCTTTCAGGAAGTAAAAGCTACTACCGATGTGGTTGACCTGACGCCGTTTGAGCAGTTGGGCTACCAATACTACTGGCATGCTGCCGAGAAAAAGGGCTACTCCGGCGTGGCTACGTTGGCCAAAATCGCGCCTACCAATGTAGTGCCGGGCTGCGGTCTGGCCGTGTACGACTGCGAAGGCCGGATTCTGCGCACCGATTTTGGCGACCTGACCCTGCTGAACTGCTATTTCCCGTCTGGTACGTCGGGCGAAATCCGGCAGGGCGTCAAGATGGAATTCCTGCGCGATTTTTACGACTACGTACAGGAACTCCGCCAAACTCGCCCTAACCTGGTTGTGGTTGGCGACTACAACATTGCCCACACGCCGATGGATATCCACGACCCCGTCCGTAATAAAAACACCACCGGCTTCCTGCCCGACGAACGCGCCTGGATGGACCGCTGGTTTGACTCCGGCATGACCGATGCCTTCCGCTACAAACACCCCGACGATAGGGCGTATAGCTGGTGGAGTTACCGCGCCGGTGCCCGCGCCAACAATAAAGGCTGGCGCATTGACTACGCATCCGTCAGCGAACCGCTCCGCAACCAAATTCTCGACTGCCGGATGCTCCCGGACGCCGTCCACGCCGACCACTGCCCGGTCGTTTTATCAATGAGTGATAGAGCGAACGAATGAATCGGTACGCCGAAGCGGAGCGAATACTATCCGGCAGACTATTCGCCAATTCACTCATCAAATTCGTATATTCGTTGGATAAACAAGTCATCGCTATGGAACGGGATTGGGAAGAACTGACCGCAACGTCTTACGTCGATACCATCGAAGAACTGCAACTAACGCTGGCTGAGCAGGATTACGAACAGCTTTCCGAGGGGCTGCAAACCTTATTGGCGAGTATGTCGCAGGAGTTGAAACGGGCGTTGCGCAGTCAGTTATCGTGGCTGATGATGCACGTAGTGAAGTGGAAAATCCAGCCCGAAAAGCGGACGGGTAGCTGGGCCGTTTCGATTCTCGATGCCCGCGAAAATATTGAGGAGGTCATGATGGAGGAGCCCAGCCTGAACCGACGGTTTGTGCTGGATATCTGGGACCGGACCGTTGAGCAGGCCATTCGTAAGGCCGAAGAAGAGACGCAAAGCCGTACCGAACTCACTACGCTTACCTGGCAGGAAGTATTTGATGATGAATACACGGTTCTGAAGAAAGATTAATCGCTTGAATACCCCACGTTACTTCCTGATTTACAAGCCGTATCTGATGCTGTCGCAGTTCTCCCGCGAAGGCGATAAGCAGACGCTGGCCGACCTGGAGTTTGATTTTCCTGGCGATGTTTATCCCGTCGGGCGGCTCGATGCCGACAGCGAAGGGCTGCTGTTACTCACCAATGATAAGCAACTGAATCACCGGCTGCTGAACCCTAAATTCCGCCACAACCGGACGTATTACGTGCAGGTTGATGGTGCGTTGACCAACGAAGCAACCGAGCAACTTTCGGCGGGGGTCACGATTATGGTCGATGGGAAATCCTACCGGACGCTGCCCGCCAACGCAAAAATCCTGCCCAAACCGGACTTGCCCGCCCGCAACCCGCCCATCCGCTACCGGGCCAATATCCCTACATCCTGGCTCTCCATTTCGCTCCACGAGGGCAAGAACCGACAGGTACGTAAAATGACTGCCGCCGTCGGTTTTCCTACGCTGCGGCTCGTACGCTGGTCCATCGAAACCCTCACCGCCGGGAGTATGCAACCCGGCGACGTACGCGAACTGACCGATGCCGAAGTTATGCAGGGGCTGAACCTATAAAATTCCTTCGTCGGCGAAACTCAGGTAGGCTTTGTCGGTGAAGATGATGTGGTCCAGCACCGGAATGTCCAGCAGGCGACCGGCGTCTTTGAGTTTGCGGGTCAGGTCTTTGTCGGCCTGCGAGGGCGTAAGGTTGCCCGACGGATGGTTATGGCACAGGATCATGGCCGAGGCCAGGTTCTCGATAGCCTGCTTGAAAATAATCTTCGGGTCGGCTACGGTGCCGGATACGCCCCCCGCGCTGACCAGAACGGGCTTCATCACCTCGTTGGCGCGGTTGAGGAGCAGAATCCAGAACTCTTCGTGGGGTTTGTCGGTCAGGTGCGGCACCAGTTCGTTATAGGCATCGCGCGAGCAGGTGATGCGGGCGCGTACCGGGCGGTCCTGCTCTTTGCGCCGACGCCCCAGTTCCAGCGCGGCCACAATGGCGATGCCCCGTGCTTCGCCGATGCCTCGAAATTTAGACAGGTCCTTTACGCTCAGCCGGGCCAGGTCATTAAGGTTATGGTTAACGCTCTTGAGAATGATTTTGGCCACGTCAACCGCCGTCAGGTCAACCGTGCCGGAGTTGATAAGAATGGCAATCAACTCGGCGTCGGAGAGGGCACCCCGGCCTTTGAGCATGAGTTTTTCGCGCGGGCGGTCTTCTTCGGCCCAACTCTGAATGTTACCGGAGGTTTCGTAAGCCACTGTTGACAAGTATAAATCGGTCCGCCGAAGCGGATGGGTTATGAATAATTGTTCATTTAATCCGCCGAGATTCAGCGAATAATGAGCAATATTCAACATTTTCATTCATTTTGCATACAAAAAAAGCCTTACCCGGTAGAAGGTAAGGTTTTGACTATCTGAACGGGAGGTGATGCTTATGCCGTGGCTGGCTGAAGCCGGTTCACCATCTTGGCCAGTTTCGACTTGTTGTTGCTGGCTTTGTTCTTGTGAATGATGTTGCGCTTAGCGAGTTTGTCCAGAGCCGACGATACGGTTTTGAACAATTCAACGGCCATCGCGTGGTCGGTGGTTAGGCGCAGTTTCTTCACCATGTTCCGGGTGGTGACGTGCTGGTAACGGTTCTGAATCCGCTTCTTGGCACTCGACCGGATTGCTTTTTTTGCTGACTTATGGTTTGCCATTGATATGTATTGTAAAGATCGTTTCGCGATATGAGGGCGCAAAAATAAGAAAATCAGCGACTATACACAAGTGCAGTCACTGATTTTCTTAGGCAACGCGCTCATTTACTGACGAATGTCGGCGTTGACGGTCAGGTTGTTTTCCCAAATATTCTGGTTTTGCGTAACAAACGTTTTGTAGGCCGGGTCGTTCTCGAATTTTCTGATATCGTCCTCGCTTTGAAACGTAAGGTAATGCACAACGTCATAATCGGTGGTTGTTCCGTTGGGTGCAATGGTCCGACCCGACGTGTAGTTGATTATGCTGGGAATCTCGTGTTTCAGGCTGGCAAAACCCAGCATATACCGTTCAATGGCCTGATTATCAACGTCAGCCTTGAACTTTACGCAGACAATCTGCTGCTTTTGCGCTTTACGGGCAGGGGAGTAAGCACCGTAGATTGTTAGGGCAAACGCGCACAGTACCACAATAAGTAGGGTGTAACCCCGAAATTTAGTTTTCATTGTTTTGATTTATTCTTGAATTCAAAATAATATTCTGTTTATTAAATTGACTTTACAGAATAGTTAAAAATTATGTCCGTATAGTGCTATGATTCCACAAACGTACAACAGATTTATTTGGTTTTTTGTTTTTCTCGAAATTTTCATCGGTAAGCCCTGCTTCAGTGCCGATATACAACGTACCAATCCAGGCATGTACCGGCCCGTTTGGGG